>DFIR01000013.1:14451-15530 GCA_002372815.1 Lachnospiraceae bacterium UBA3692 | reverse complement strand
CTATCCAACTGAGCTACGCAGACATCTATGCTACTATAGCACTTTTTCGAGAAAAGAAAAAGCACTTTTTTACATCAGGCGCTGTACAGGTCGGCGTCCGGGAAGCGGAGGATGCCCTGCAGCCACACGACGCCTTTGAAGCGGCGCCCGGGAAGGGGCTCCCCGAGGAGGTCCTTGCTGTTGATCGCGACGGTGAAGGAGAGCTCATCGATCGCGAGGGTCAGGATGCAGACCTGGTCGAGGGTGATCGGGTTGACGGTCATCTCGCAGCTGCGGATCTCGGCGACGATGCTGTAGAGGTCACACTCCACGCCGGTCGGGATGAAGTAGGTGTCCACCAGCGTGAACAGGTCCTCCTGGTCCATCCGGTCGTAGAGGATCGTGAAGGTGTTGCGCTCCTCGTTGTTGAGGTCGTTCATCGCGTTCTGGTCGCCCTGCCGCGCCTTGGAGATCGTGCGCCGGCGGCGCGAGGCGATGTCCCGGACCGCTCTCCTCTCCTGCTCCGTCTTATAGATCGGGAGCATGACCGTTCCCTCGACGGACAGTCCGGAGAGCGACAGGGGCACACCGGGAATCAGGTCGATCTCCGGCTCGCCGCTGCGCATGAATTCCACGCCGTTCAGCAGACGGTAGATGATCGGCGCGCCGACGTTCAGGTCGTCGCAGAGCCCGGCGTAGCTGGAGCCGTCCGTGCGCATCTCGACAGAGGATTCCTCGTGTGTGCTGATGCCGGGGTTCTCCACGTACGGGATCAGGCTCTCGAATTCGAACTCCTGCTCACCGCAGAAATTGCCGGTGAGCAGGACGCCGTATCCGTCTCCGAGATCCAGACGCATCTCGGAGAACAGATTGTCATCATCTTCCGAATCCTGCAGAAAAGCACGGTAGGATGCCTTTTCGATCACATCCCTAAACAGATTCATTTTATCGATATGCTTCATCGGCTCGGAGAAGCCGACAGCACGAAGATACTTATGCATCTTTGTTCTCCTCGCTGTTCCGCAGTCTGCTGTCCTCCCTGTGCCTCTCCTTATTACTTGTTCGGCACCAGCACTTCCATGCCGCCCATGTAAGGCTGC
>DFIR01000013.1:13994-14344 GCA_002372815.1 Lachnospiraceae bacterium UBA3692 | reverse complement strand
CCAGGAAGGCGATCAGCATGCGGGGGGACGCGACGACGGTATTGTTCAGGGTGTGGGCCAGATACTTGTTCCCGTCCGCTCCGTTCACACGGATCTTCAGGCGGCGAGCCTGCGCGTCTCCGAGGTTGGAGCAGCTGCCCACTTCAAAATACTTCTTCTGGCGCGGGGACCAGGCCTCCACGTCGCAGGACTTCACCTTGAGGTCCGCGAGGTCGCCGCTGCAGCACTCCAGCGTGCGGACCGGGATATCCATGCTGCGGAACAGCTCCACGGTGTAGGACCATAGCTTGTCATACCACTTCATGGAATCCTCGGGCTTGCAGACGACGATCATCTCCTGCTTCTCGAAC
>DFIR01000013.1:0-13873 GCA_002372815.1 Lachnospiraceae bacterium UBA3692 | reverse complement strand
CGGAAGCAGGGGGAATAGCTGGTCAGCGTCTGCGGAAGCTTCTCCTCGGGAAGGATCTGGTCGATGAACTTGCCGATCATGGAGTGCTCGGAAGTACCGATCAGGTACAGGTCCTCGCCCTCGATCTTGTACATCATCGCATCCATCTCGGTCTGGCTCATGACGCCCGTCACGACCGCGCTTCGGATCATGAACGGCGGCACATGATAATTGAAGCCCTTGCCGATCATAAAGTCCCTTGCATAGGAAAGAACGGCGGAGTGCAGTCTCGCGATGTCGCCCATCAGATAGTAGAAGCCGTTTCCGGCGACGCGCCCGGCGCTGTCCAGGTCGATGCCGTCGAAGCTTTCCATGATCTGGGTGTGGTAAGGGATCTCGAAATCCGGGACGACCGGATCGCCGTACTTCTGGATCTCGACGTTGGCGCTGTCATCGGGACCGATCGGCACGGAGGGATCGATGATGTTGGGGATCAGGAGCATGTCCCTGCGGATGATCTCGTCGGCTTCCTTCTTGATCTCATCCAGCTCGGCCAAGCGCTCGTTGTTCTTCTGCACCTGCGCGCGGACAGCGGCTGCCTCCTCTTTCCTGCCCTGCTTCATCAGCATGCCGATCTCCTTGGAGATCTTGTTCTTGGAGGCGCGGATGTCATCGGCCTCTTTCTGGGCCTCACGGGACTTCCTGTCATATTCGATCACTTCGTCTACGAGCGGGAGCTTCTCATCCTGGAACTTCTTGCGGATGTTCTCCCGGACGATCTCCGGATTCTCTCTCAGAAACTTGATGTCGATCATAATGTGTTCCTTTCCTGTATACTCATTATTTGTTTAAACAAATTTATCAATCAGCCGTTCCAGGTCCTGGCTCCCGTAGAAGTCGATCTCCAGATGGCCCCATCCGCCGCCTTGGTCCAGGATCCGCACCTGCGTCTGCAGCTTCTCGCGGATCCGCTCCTCCAGATCCCGGTAGATCGCCGCGAGCTGGGGATCCGGCTGTGCCTTCACCGGCTTCTTCTTCTGCCGGCTGCCCGACGTCTTCGAACGGATGAGCTTCTCCACATCCCGGACGCTGAGGCCCTTCTCCGCGACTTCCTTCGCCGTCAGGTACTGCTCCTCCGGGATCGTCAGGGCCAGCAGGGCACGGGCCTGTCCCATGGACAGCGTCTTGTCGGTCAGCATCTGCCGCACGCGCGGATCCAGCTTCAGGAGCCGCAGCGAATTCGTGACGGCGGTCCGGCTCTTTGAGACCCGCTCCGCGATCTCCTCCTGCTTCAGCCCGAACTCTTCGATCAGCCGGCTGTAGGCCTCCGCCTCTTCGATGGGATTCAGGTCCTGTCTCTGAATATTCTCGATCAGGGACAGCTCCATGATCTCCTGCTCGGAGTAGGACCGGATCACGACCGGCACTTCCCGCAGGCCGGCCTTGATCGCCGCGCGCCAGCGTCTCTCGCCGGCGATGATCTCGTAATGATCGCCCCGGTCCTGCACCAGGATGGGCTGCAGGATGCCGTACTGCCGGATCGATGCCGCCAGCTCCTCCAGCGCCTCCTCGTCGAAGACCTGCCTCGGCTGGCTGCGGTTCGGCTCCACCTGCGAGATCCGCACGGTGACGGCGGCTGCATTCTCCGCTTCCTGTGCAGGCTTCGGCGCCTCTTCTTTGCTCTCTGCAGCTGCAGGTGCGGCTGCCGGTTCTTCCTGAGGGGGCTCCTGCTCCTGCACCGGTTCCGGTTCGATCTTCTGCACAGGAGGCTCTGCAGGAATGTATTTTACAGGACTCTCCTCCGCAATGGAAGGCTTTTCTTCTTCTTCGTCAGAAAAAAACACTTCCGTACCGGTGCCCTCCCGCGGCCCGCCGGCAGATCCCTGCCCCTGCTCCGCGGGATACATGGGAATGACCTGCGGAATGAGGGCATCCAGGCCTCTCCCGAGACCTCCGTGTCTCTTAGCCATCCTTCACCTCCGTGTCACTGACCAAGGTTCCATAGCATCTTCCGTCCACTTCCTGCGCCAGTGCCTGGTAGGCCTTCGCGCCGGCGGACTGCCTGTCATAGACGGAGATCGGCTCCCCGTAGCCCGGCGCCTCCGCCAGCCGCACGCTGCGCGGGATCAATGTCTCATAGATATGATGATGCACGTGCTGCCGGACATTCTCCACGACCTGGGCGGAGAGATTCGTCCTGGCGTCATACATGGTGAAGACGATCCCCTCGATATCCAGACGCGGATTCAGGCGCTCCCGCACGAGATTGATCGTGTGGATCAGCTGGCTCAGACCTTCCAGCGCGTAGTACTCGCACTGGATCGGCACGATCACGGAATCCGCCGCCGTCATGGCGTTCACGGTGAGAAGGTTCAGGGAAGGGGGACAGTCCAGGAAAATATATTCATAATCGTCCCGCACATAGTCCAATGCGTCCCGCAGGATGTATTCCTTTCTGGGAATGCCGATCAGCTCGATCTCCGCCGCGGAGAGATTGATATTCGCGCCGAGAAGGTCGATATTGGGGAAGACTTCCCTCTGAATGGCCTCCACGGCCGTGCATTCGTCCAGGAGCAACTCGTAGATCGTGTTCTCCAGATGATTCTTGTCCGTGCCGAATCCGCTGGTCGTATTGCCCTGCGGATCGACGTCGATCACCAGGACTTTCCTGCCCAGTTCCGCCAGCGCGGCGGACAGGCTGATCGTCGTCGTGGTCTTTCCGACACCGCCTTTCTGATTTGCGACCGCTATGATCTTACCCATATTTCTCCTTATGCCGTCCTTATGTGTCCTGTGCAGAATCATTTCCATCTGCATCCCGTCCATCATACCACAGAAAGCCACAAATAGAAACATTCGCATGGAAAAACCGGCCCCGCGCAGTCATTGGATCTGCGTGGAACCGGTTCTGCTTTCTGTCCTATGTTTCACGTGAAACATGCCCTGGCGTGAAACGTCATGCGTTATGAGCAATCAGTCAGGTGAGCGGCTCTTTAGACGGTGTTCCCGCCTTGCGGGGATATTTCTTCGGTGTCTTCTCCGTCTTCCGGACGACCACGAGATTTCTGGCGTAGGAGGTCTCCGGAAGCAGGAAGGAGATCACCTCGGGATCGCTGCCGCCCAGCCTGCTGATCGCATTGCGGGCCTTCGGGAGCTCTTCAGACAGCTGCTCCGACTTATAAGCGATCAGGGAACCGCCGACGCGCACGAACGGGAGGGTGTATTCCGCCAGCGTCGCCATGTTGGCCACCGCCCGGGAACAGACGTGATCATACTGCTCTCTGTGCTGCGGCTGCTTGGCGAGATCCTCGGCGCGTCCGTGAAACACCTGCACATTCGTGAGATGGAGCTTTCCGATCGTGTCCTGCAGGAAGGTGACCCGCTTCTGCAGGGAATCGATCAGCGTGACCTGCTGGGAAGGGAAGGCGATCGCGATCGGCAGCCCCGGGAATCCGGCGCCGGTGCCGATGTCCGCCCACTTCTCCGGTCTCTCCGGATCCGGAAGCCCCGCCTTCACGATGGAGAGGCAGTCCAGGAAGTGCTTCTCATAGACATCCTGTTCCTCCGTGATCGCTGTCAGATTCATCACCTCATTCCAGGTGACCAGATTCTGGTAATACAGCTGCAATTGATCGTACTGAGCCGGCGTCAGCGTGAGAGGAAGCTGCTGCAGCTGTGCCGCGAATTTATCCTGTATAGGTGTCATGTAGATCGATTCTCCCGTCATGTTTCACGTGAAACATGTGAATCAGTGTCTGTCTGTTGCTTCGCGGTTCTCGCCGCGGGTCTTCTCGAGATAGATCAGTAGGACAGCGACATCCGCCGGTGTGACACCGGAAATTCTGGACGCCTGGCCGATAGAAGAGGGGCGGAACTGGTGCAGCTTCTGCTGCGCCTCCAGCCGCAGACCGGCCATGTGCAGATAATCCAGTGTCTCGGGGAGATATCTGCGCTCCAGCTTCTCAAACTGCTCGACCTGGCGGTTCTGGCGCTCGATATACCCCTCATATTTGATCTGAATCTCCACCTGCTCCGTGATCTCCTCCGGAAGGGCGGGATCGGGGCGGGTGGGATCGAGAGGTGCGAGATCCTCGTAATGGAGTTCTGGGCGGCACAGGAGCTCCGCGAGAGAGCAGGCGGTCTTCAGGGGGGCTGTTCCCAGGGACTCCAGGATCTTCTGGTTCCCGGCCGCGGCGCCGATCCGGATCTTCTTCAGGCGGGCCGTCTCCTTTTCGATCTCTTCCTGCTTATAGAGAACGTGCTGATACTGCTCCTCTGTGATCAGGCCGCAATCATAGCCGTATTTTCTCAATCGTAAATCCGCATTATCCTGTCGGAGGAGGAGACGGTATTCCGCGCGGGAGGTCATCATGCGGTAGGGCTCCCGGTTGTCCTTGGTCACCAGGTCATCGATGAGGACGCCGATGTAAGCCTCCGAGCGCTTCAGGACCAGGGGTTCCTTCCCCTGCATCTTCTTCACCGCATTGATCCCGGCGATGAGACCCTGCGCGGCGGCTTCCTCATAGCCGCTGCTGCCGTTGAACTGGCCGGCGCAGAAGAGTCCGTCCACGGCCTTCGTCTCCAGGGAGAGCTTCAGGAGATTCGCATTGATGCAGTCGTATTCGATCGCGTAGGCGTTCCTGACGATCACGCAGTTCTCCAGGCCCGGCACCGTGCGGTACATGCGCTGCTGCACGTCGTCAGGCATGGAGGAGGACATGCCGTCCACATAGACCTCGTTGGTGTACCGGCCCTCCGGTTCGATGAACACGTGGTGGCGCGTCTTCTCCGCGAATTTGACCACCTTGTCCTCTATGGAAGGGCAGTAGCGGGGGCCCGTCCCCTCGATGATCCCGGCATAGATGGGAGAGCGGTCGATATTGGCCCGGATGATGTCGTGCGTCTCCTGGTTGGTGTAGGTGAGCCAGCAGGGCATCTGGTCGATCTCGAGCGTCTTCGGATCCGTGGAGTAGGAGAAGGGCACGACTTTTCTGTCCCCTTCCTGGATCTCCATTTTGGAATAATCCAGAGACCTTCCGTCCATCCTGGCCGGTGTGCCGGTCTTGAAGCGGCGGAGGGGCATCCCGTTTGCGGCGAACCAGTCGCTCAGGAACGTGGACCTCTGCATGCCGCCGGGGCCGGTCTCGGTGATGCTCTCGCCGACCAGGCAGCGGGCTTTCAGGTAGGTGCCCGTACAGACGATCACGCTGCGGCAGTCATAGACGGTGCCGGTGTGGATGCGCACGCCGCAGACCTGCTTCTTCCCGTCCCCGTTCTCCGGTTCCCTGAGAAGGATGTCCGTGACTTCCGCCTGCCGGATGGTCAGGTGGGGCTGCTGCTGGAGCACCTGACGCATCGAGCGGGAGTATTCCGCCTTGTCCGCCTGCGCGCGGAGAGAGTGGACAGCGGGCCCCTTGGAGCGGTTCAGCATGCGGGACTGCAGGAAGGTCTTGTCGATGTTCCTGCCCATCTCGCCGCCGAGCGCGTCGATCTCCCGGACGAGATGTCCCTTGGAGGATCCGCCGATGTGCGGGTTGCAGGGCATCATGGCGATGCTGTCCACATTCATGGTGAAGAGGACCGTGTCGAAGCCGAGCCGGCTGCACGCCAGGGCTGCCTCACAGCCGGCGTGGCCGCCGCCGATGACGCAGACGTCCGTCTGAATATGGTAAGATCTGTCACTCTGCATAGTCGTTTCTAACTCCATCGGTCTGCAGGTCACTTGCCCATGCAGAACTTTGAAAAGATCTCTTCCACGAGATCGTCCTCTACATCCTCCCCGAGGATCCTTCCGAGCGCCTTGTAGGCGTTCATCAGATCGATCGTATAGAAGTCCTCGCTCACCCCGGCCGCGATGCTGCCGCGCACGAGCTGCAGCGCCGTCAGGGCCTCCTGGGCGGCCTCTCTGTGCCGGATCCCCGTGAGCAGCACTTCGCTGTTCATGAAGATCCTGTCCGCGTGGAGCTGGTCCCGGATCGCCTCCTGCAGCGCGTCGATCCCCTCGCCGGTCCTGGCGGAGCAGGAGAGTACGACCGGTGCGCATTCGGAGAGCTCCGGCATCGCGAGGATCTGCTCCTTTGTGAGACGGACTTCCAGGTCCTGCTTGTTCATCAGTGCGATGCAGCGGATGCCTTCCTGCATTTTGTCCCGGATCATGCCGGCGATCTCGTGATCCTCCTCCGTGAGGGGCTGGGCGGCATCCAGGATCCACAGCAGGAGATCCGCCTCCTCCGCCGCTTTCCTGGCTCTCTGCACGCCGATCTCCTCGATGACGTCCCCGGTGGACCGGATCCCCGCCGTGTCGGTGAGCAGCAGGACCAGGTCCCCGAGCCGGATGCGCTCGCGCAGGATGTCCCTTGTCGTGCCGGGAATCTCTGTGACGATCGCTCGCTCCTCCCCCGCAAGGCGGTTCAGGAGAGAGGACTTGCCGGCGTTCGGCCGGCCGAGGATCACTGTGCGGATGCCTTCCTGCAGGATCCTGCCGTCGCGCGCGCCGCGGAGGAGATCGCCGAGAGCCGCTGTCTGCCGCTCAAGGATCGCGTCCAGGCGCTCCGGATAGCCGTCCAGCGAGTAGTTCTCGGGATCGTCCAGCGCCGATTCGATATAGGCCAGCTCATACAGGATCTCTGCCCGCAGGTCCCGCACTTTTTCGGAGAGCGCGCCGCGGAGCTGGGACATGGAAGTCTTTCTGGCGAATTCGCTCTGGGCGGAGATCAGGTCCATGACCGCCTCGGCCCTCGCCAGATCGATCCGGCCGCCGAGGAAGGCCTGCTTCGTGAATTCCCCCGGCTCCGCAAGTCTGGCGCCGCGGGAGAGGACCAGTTCCAGCACCCTCTGCATGACGAACAGGCCCCCGTGGGTATTGATCTCCACGGTGTCCCTCGTCGTGTAGCTGTGCGGCGCTTTCATCCAGGAGAGCATGACCTCGTCGATGACTTCGCCGTTCTCATCAAGAATATATCCGAACCGGATCGTTCCGGGGGTCCAGGCGCCGATCTCTTCGCGGCGTCCTTCCCGCAGTGCTTTCGGACTTCTGTAGAGGTCCGAGCCGATCCTGGCCGCCTCCGGGCCGCTGATCCGGATGATGCCGATCCCGGCCTCCGACATGGCTGTCGCGATGGCGGCGATCGTATCCTCCGAACGGTCCGTCCCCGCTGCCTGTTCTCTTATATTCATCAGGCGTTCCTTTTCTTTTTCTCTGTTTTACAAAAGGCTGCCGCGGCAGTGCCCGGAGCACCTCCGCGACAGCCTGCTCATGCTGCTATGCTGTCCGAATGGATCTTGACTCAGTCTTTGAGCGTGATAATGACTCTGCGCTCCTCACCTTCGCCCTCGCTGTAGGTCGTGACATGGCGGTCGCCCTGCAGCGCGGAGTGGATGATCCTTCTCTCGTAAGGATTCATCGGCTCGAGAGCCTCCGGCCTGCGGTTGCGCTTGACACTCTGCGCCTTGCGCTTCGCGAGCTGCTCGAGGGTCCTCTTGCGGCGGTCGCGATAGTCCTCGGTGTCGGCCTTCACGCGGATATAGCCGTCCACGCCCTTGTTGACGATCAGGGACACGAGATACTGAAGGGAATCAAGGGTCTGGCCGCGCTTGCCGATGAGCACGCCCATGTCGTCCCCTTCCATCTCGATGGAGAGGAGAGATTCCTCCGCGTCATATTCCTGGCGGATCTCCACTTCCATGTCCATGGCGCCGAAGATGTCCTTCAGGAACTGCTCGGACTTCTGCAGGGTCGCCTCGATCTGCGCGTCGGTCAGATGGGCCTTCGCGGGCTCTTTCTTCTGCTGGTGCTGGGGCACGTCCGCGCCGGTCAGGAACTGTGTGGGCTCCTCGGGGGCATCAAATCTTCTGTCCCTGCGGTCGTTTCTGCCGCGTCCGCCCTTCTTCTGACGGCCGCGGTCCCTGTCCCTGCGATTTCTGGACGGTCTCTCGGCGCGGGGCTCCTGTGCCTTTTCAGCGGCTTCCTTCACAGGCTCCGCGGTCTCCGCAGGAGCGGCGGCAGGTGCCTCTTCCTTGGGCTGCACAGTATCCTGCGCAGGAACTTCGACGGCCTTCTCCTCCGCTGCAGCGGCTTTCTTCTCCGCCTTGACGGCTTCCTTTTCGATCTTCCTGGTCTCTTTGACGACAGCCTTTTCGGCCTTCTTCTCGGCCTTCTGCGCCTTGCTGTCGACCTTCTTCATCACGTCATCGAGAACGGCCTGTGCCTTCTCCGACGCATCCTTGATGCGGGCGCGGATCCTGGCGGGACGGGCGCCGATGCCGAAGAATCCTGCCTTTCCCTCATCGATCACTTCGTAATCCAGACGCGTGCTGGTCACAGAAAGCTTCTGGCAGGCAAGTGTGATGGCATCATCCACTGTCTTCTCTGTGATCTCAATATATTCCTGAGACATGCTGTTCCTTTCTTCTCCCTGAAGGATCATGTATGAATATCAGATGCTTTACAAATGGATTATTTCTTCCCGATATCGTTGAAATCGTCGACCATGGCGGCTTTGGAGGCAAGGCTGCCCGCCTTGTATTTCCTGCCTTTTCCGGAATTGCGGCTCTCCTGGAGCTTCTGTTCCGTCTCTTTGCTCACGGCCGTGTTGTAGCGGTCGTCCTTCCGGCGGTCGATCGCGCGGGTGGACATGCCGGAATAATCGTTGACAGGCGCCTTCTTGCCGGACTTCGCTTCCTTCTCCTTCATCTTCTCAAGATTCTTCTCGATCATGGCGTCGATGTCCATCTTGTCGATGTGCTTGTTGATGAAGAACTGCTGGATGGCGCGGACGACCGCACCGGCGATCCAGTACAGGCCCATGCCGGACGGCAGGCTGAAGCAGAAGACCGCGGACATGAGGGGCATCGTGATATTCATGGTCCGCATGGTGGCCGCCATCTGGTCGTTCGGGTTGCCGGTATCCGCCGTAGGCATCATCTTGACGCTGAGCCACTGGGTCACGGCAGCGAGGACCGGGATGATGAGGGCGACGATGACCAGAACATACCTGCCGGAGGAGAGACCCTCACGGAAGACATAGCTGGGGGAGTTGGCCATGTTGAGGCCGAGGAAATTGTTGTAGACGCTGAGCTTCTCCGTCGTGGCGGCGATGTCGGACGAGAGAGCGGAGAACTTCTCCGTCAGGGCCGACCAGTCCGCCGTGGAGAACTTGTTCAGGACATCGATATAGGTGTTCTGGACATACTCAGTGACGCCGGACGTAAAGCTCTCATTGGTGAACTGTTTCGCGAACTGCGCGAACTGGGAGCTCTCCGTCAGGGCCTGCATGTACTCCGCGCTTCCTTCCGACGCGATCAGGTTGTCGACGAGCGGGAAGAAGGCCTGCTTGATCATCGGTACGTAAGCAGGGATATTCCAGAAAACTCTGTACATCGCGAGGAGGATCGGCATCTGGATCAGGAGCTGCACGCAGCTGCCCATCGTGGATACGCCGTACTTGGAGTAGACCGCCTTGATCTCTTCCTGCTGGCGCATCATGGACACGTTGTCCTTCTTGCCCTCGTATTTCTTCTGGATCCTGTTGAGCTCCGGCTGCATTCTTCTCTGCAGCTTGGAGAATTTCTGCTGCTTGATCGTCAGAGGGAGCAGCGCCATGTAGATCAGGATCGTCAGAATGATGATCGCGAGACCGATATTCGGGACGCCGATCTTATTCAGCACAAAGAAGATCCCGTTCATGAGGTAGCCCATGAGATTTGCGATGGGCCCTAAGATCGCTCCTGAGTTTTTCGTGAGAATGATAGGATTCAATGTTCTCTCCTTAATGAAAAGGCCTTACGGCTCCGTCAGGGTACGGGATCGTACCCGCCGCTGGAAAAAGGATTGCACCGGAGAATTCTCCACAACGCAAGAAGACCTCCCTTCACCACACCGTACTTCTCGATGGCCTCCAGCCCGTACTGGGAACAGGTCGGGATGTAAGGACAGCGTGTGTGTTTGAGAGGACTGAGATATTTCTGGTAGAAGCGGATCGCTTCAATGACTGCTCTTTTGATCATAAATGCCGGCCCTCGAAGCCAGGTGCAGAAGCGCGCCGCGGATCGTATGATAATCCGCGTCCTTGGCGTTCACGCGCGCCACGACTGCCATGTCCAAACCACTATTGAACCCCTGCTCTGACAGTCTGTAACTCTCTCTCACCAGTCTGGTGATCCTGTGACGGACCACACTGTTGCCTACTTTTTTGGATACCGATATGCCGATCCTGTTACGGTCCAGACCGTTCCCACACACATACAGGACCAGATACCTGTTCGCGACACATTTGCCTGTCCGGTAAACATGCCGGAACTGTTCTGTCTTCTTCAGAGACTCCATGCAGATCTCCCGGTAAGTTATTGTTTATGATCTTTGCTGAGACAGAAGCAATCTCTTCTAATAAAAGAGCCGCATCTCTGCGGCTGTTTTATCATTTTATGAATCGCTCCGGTTGTGATCGTGATCAGACAGTCAGTCTCTTGCGGCCTTTCGCTCTTCTCGCCGCCAGGACCTTGCGTCCGCCGGGAGTAGCCATTCTGCTGCGGAAGCCGTGCACCTTGGCTCTCTGTCTCTTCTTGGGCTGATATGTCATTTTCATATATCTGTCCTCCTTATTATATGGATTCTATTCCGCTTCTCGCGCTGTCCGTGTGGGAAGAACAGCATTCTCATTATAATGATACAGACCTGTTCCGTCAAGCGGAAAATCCCGAAAAATCCAGAGTTTATGCGGCTTTCCGCCAATCTACATGTTGATTTCGAAAATTATTTTTTGCCCATATTTTGTGGTCTCATTTTTTTCCACTTATCCACACAGGGTGTTCCTGCCCTTTATCCACTATCCACAAAATGTGGATAAAGTGTGGATAATCATCGTATTATTCATTATTTGTAACAATTTAATCTCTCTTTTTCCACATTTTCCGTGTGGACATGCAGTATAAAAAAGAAAACGCATTGTGTGGAAAAAGAATGTCCTCCACCTTTACCGGTCATCTTATCCACAAACTTATCCACATTTCATTCCATTTACGGAAATTTGAAGTTTTTATCTAAATCATTTAGAATTATAGAGACTTTCGATTTCTGAAAGATCAATTATGGGAGTAAAGTTATGAACGAAGAACTCATTTTCCAGAACTGGGACAAGATCAAAGAATTCATCCGCGACGAATACCAGCTTTCGAATATCTCTTACAAGACCTGGATCGAACGGCTCGAGCTCGTGAAGGCCGCCGACAATTCCATCACGATCGGCTTCCCTTCCGGCAATCCCTTCATCCTGAGCTATCTCGAGAAGAATTTCACGGATCCGTTCAAATTTACGGTCAGCGAGATGTTCAACGACAGCTATGACGTGCACTTCACCCTCAATGAGAAGAACACCTCCGCGGAGAAGGAGGACGTCCCTCCGCCGGCGGACCGCACGTTCGAGAATGCCGGGCTGAACCCGAAGTACCGCTTCGACACCTTCATCGTCGGCGGCAACAACCGGTTCGCGCAGTCGGCAGCGCTTGCTGTATCCGAATCCCCCGGCAACACCTACAATCCGCTGTTCCTGTACGGCGGCGCGGGACTCGGCAAGACCCACCTGATGCACTCGATCGGCCACTATATTCTGGAACAGACGCCCACCAAGAAGGTGCTCTACGTCAATTCCGAGACTTTTACAAATGAAGTGATCGAGTCCATCCGAAGCGGTAATGCGGCCTCCATGTCCCGTCTCCGCGACAAGTACCGCACGGTCGACGTCCTGCTGATCGACGATATCCAGTTCATCATCGGCAAGGAGTCCACACAGGAGGAGTTCTTCCACACCTTCAACGAGCTCCACCAGGCCGGCAAACAGATCGTCCTGTCCTCGGACCGCCCGCCCCGCGAGATGGATACGCTGGACGAGCGCTTCCGTTCGCGTTTCGAGTGGGGACTCATCGCGGACATCACGCCGCCCGATTACGAGACCCGCATGGCGATCCTGAAGAAGAACGCCGAGTCCACGGGCCGTCCCTTCGACGACGAGGTGCTGGAGTACATCGCTACCAATATCAAATCGAATATCCGTGAGCTGGAAGGCGCGATCAACAAGATCATGGCCTATTCCCGCCTGAACAAGACGGACCTGAACCTGGACACCGCCAGGGAAGCGCTGAAGGACATCGTGGATCCCAACGGCGGCAGCGAAGTCACCGCCGACCAGATCCTCCACACCGTCTGCGACCACTACGGGATCAAGACGACCGCCGTGACGAGCCGCAACCGGAGCGCCGAGTTCGTCGTGCCCCGGCAGGTGATCATGTACCTGTGCCGCTCGTATCTGGATATGCCGCTCAAGGAAGTCGCGAAGCTTCTGGGCAAGAAGGACCACTCCACCGTGATCTACGGTGTGGATAAGATCAAGTCGGATATCCACCAGAACGAGGAACTCCGCCAGAATGTGGATATCATTCTGAAAAAACTGAATATTCAGCCCTGATTATCCACATTATGAACAATTCAAATGTGGAAAAAGGGGGGATAACGGAAGCCGGATGCAGCAGTATCCACGTTTCCTCCACACGCTCTTCACAGTATATCAACGGCGCATTCCACAGCTAAACATTGTATTTTATGCCCGTTTTTACTATAATAAAGAAGATTGTCCACATATCCACAGCGCTTAAGAATAATACTACGATCTATTCTTATCTGGACGCGCACGCGCGAAAGGATGGGGATGAGACAGGAGGCGAAGAAGTTTCATGGAACTGAGAATCTCGAAATCATACCTTGCACAGGCTATTCAGATCGTTTCCAGGGCCGTCCCCAGCAAGACGACCATGTCGATCCTTGAGTGCATCCTGATCGATGCCTCCGGTTCGGATATCAAACTGATCGCCAATGATATGGATCTGGGAATCCAGACGACGGTTCCCGGCATTATTATCGAGAGAGGTATCATTGCTGTCGATGCGTCCATCTTCATGGGCATCGTCCGCAAGCTTCCCGACAACGACGTCACGATCGTGACCGAGGGAGAGAAGATCACCATCACCTGCGAGAAGGCCAAGTTCAACATCCTCGGAAGGGACGGCACGGACTTCACCTATCTTCCGCAGATCGAGAAGGACAATGAGATCCGCATCTCCCAGTACACGATGAAGGATCTCATCAACCGCACCATTTTCTCCATCTCCGGCAATGAGAGCAACGGCATGATGACCGGCGAGCTCCTGGAGATCCGGGACGACCATATGCGCATGGTCGCGCTGGACGGACACCGCATCGCGATCCGCAACGTGGAGCTGCCGCAGCACTACCCGGACCGCAAGGTCATCGTTCCCGGCAAGACCCTGAGCGAGATCAGCAAGATCCTGTCCGGCGACACGGAGCGGTTCGTCAGCATCTATTTCACCAACAAGCACGCCCTCTTCGAGTTCGACGACACGATGGTCGTGTCCCGCCTGATCGAAGGCGAGTACTACCGCGTCGACAGGATGCTCTCCAGTGACTTCCAGACGCGCGTGACCGTGAACAGGAAAGAGCTGCTCAGCTGTATCGACAGAGCCACGCTCCTTGTCAAGGAGGAGGACAAGAAGCCGGTCATCATCCTGATCGGCGAGGACTCCATGGAGCTGAAGATCAACACGACCATGGGCAGCATGGACGAAGTGATCGACATCGACAAGGAAGGCGCGGAGATGAACATCGGGTTCAATCCCAAGTTCCTCATCGACGCGCTCCGCGCGATCGACCAGGACGAGGTGACGCTCTATCTCGTGAGCCCGAAGGCACCCTGCTATATCCGGGATGTGGATGAGACGTACTGCTATCTGATTCTGCCGGTGAATTTCATCACAGTGGAGTAAAACAGCAGGCGCTAAAATCAGTTTCTCATTTTGAGCCTGCTGTCGCAGGTTTCCTGCGGAAACC
>DFIR01000103.1:31267-42483 GCA_002372815.1 Lachnospiraceae bacterium UBA3692 | reverse complement strand
TTTCCTACAGGGGCGTGTGGGACGAAGCGAATGTTGATCTTTTCAACGAATGGGCGGAGGCGAGAGGCCTCAAGGTGGCTTGCCCGATCTCCCGCCCCAAGGGGATCATGCTGGCAGCGGTCCCGGAGGACTGGAGCGCCTGGCGAAACGGCAAATTCGACATCCCGGAGCCGGTCCGCGAGCGGTCCGAGATCCTGGAGCCGGCCGTTGTGGACGCGATCATTGTGCCCTGCGTCGCCTTTGACAAGGAAGGCAGGCGCTGCGGACACGGCGCGGGCTATTATGACCGCTTCATGCCGGCCTGCCGCCCGCAGACCAGGCTTATCATGGTGGCCTATGATGCGCAGGAAGTGGCGAAAGTGATGACCGAGCCCACGGACATGCCGATTCCGGTTGTTGTGACGGAGTCGGGCGTGGTGGTGGAGAGGAGTTGAGTGGTCCGGCAGTAGTTTGGATTAGAAGAAATCATCTTCACACCAGTGGTTTGCACACACAGGGGACGGTTCTCTGTGTGAGCCAGTAATTACGCCGCTTAGGGCCGCATAAGGGAGGGTTCTCACACAGAGAACCGTCCCCTGTGCGGCCTTGCTGTGAGAGTATAAAATTTACGCACAGAACCGTCCCCCTGCGTAAAGTGTATGATATGATATTACGGGGATGGGAATTGAGATATGAACGAGATCATTCAGGCAATCAAAACGCGCAGGAGCATCCGGAAATTCAGACCCGACATGCCTGCCCATAAGGACATTGAGCAGATCATCGAAGCCGGCCTCTACGCCCCCAGCGGGAAGGACCGGCAGGCGACGGTCATTCTTGCTGTGACGCAGAAAGCGCTGCGGGACAGGATGGCGGAGACCATGCGTGTGATCGACGGCTATGGAGAGGGGTTCGATCCCTTCTACGGCGCCCCGGTGATCCTGGTCGTCCTGACGGCCGCCAATGTCATCACCCGCGTCTATGACGGCAGCGCCGTGATGGAGAATATGCTCCTGGCCGCGCATTCCCTGGGCCTGGGGAGTCTGTGGGTCCACCGCGCCAGACAGGAATTCGAGCTGCCCGAGTACAAGAAGCTCCTGCAGGACCTGGGCATCGAGGGCGAATGGGAAGGCGTCGCGCACTGCTGCGTCGGCTACATCGACGGCGACCCGCCGGCCGCCTCGGAGAGAAAAGGCGGAAGAGTCGTCTGGGTGGAGTGAGAAAACAGCCGGCATCAGCCGTACAGTCATGAGGAGTGACAGCATGTTCAGGTATTACAGGATCGGAGAGGAGATCTGTCTTGTCAGGGCAGAACAGACAGTTCCGGAGAACTTTCTGCCAGTGGACCCCGGAGAGGTTCGCAAGGCGGGAAGACTTACATTTCTTTTCTTCCGTGAGCCCGGCACCTGCCGCGCCTCCTTCCTTGTGAATGACCTCAACCAGCTCTTTCAGAAAGAGGAAAACGCCTCCTGGCTCAGCTCTGCAGAACTCCGCAGGAACGCCTCCCCGGAGGCGGCGATCCTGGACAGTGACGAAAATGCCGCAGAAAGAACCATGCTCGAAGACTTCCTCCGGCAGGGCAGCCTCCGTGCTGTGAACGCCTGCCAGCCCGGTTGGGAGCAGGTGCTGCGGGAGGGCAGAGACGGAGCCGCCGGCCCCGCGTTTCTTCCGGCAGGCAAAAAGCGTGTGAACATCCTCGCCATCGGCGACGTGGGCTCCAACCTCCTGACGGGACTGCACCTACTGGGCGGCGACTGCATCTCGGAGATCGGCATCTGCGACCTGGACGACAAGATCACCGCCAGATGGGCCTTCGAGCAGAACCAGATCGCCTATCCCTGGGACTACGACCGGCTTCCGGAGGTTCGGGCCATCCCTGCGGAACAGCTCTTTGACGCGGACGTCGTGGTCTTCGTCGCCTCCAAGGGGATCCCTCCGGTGGGGAGCGGCGTAAAAGACGTACGGATGTACCAGTTCGAAAACAACCGGAAGATCGTCGGCATATACGCCCGCATGGCGAGGGAAAAGGACTTCCGAGGCATGTTTTGCCAGGTGTCGGATCCGGTGGACCCGCTGGCGAAGACATTCCTTCTCGAGAGCAACCGGGCGGAGGACGGCACCCTCGACTGGAAAGGTGTCCGCCCCGAACAGGTCCAGGGCTTCGGGCTCGGCGTCATGAATGCCAGGGCCGCCTATTACGCGAAAAGGGATCCCCGCTTCGGGAAGTTCCTGGCGGAGGGACGGTCCTTCGGACCCCACGGGCAGGAGCTGGTGATCGCGGACTCCATTGATCACTACGACGACGCCCTGTCCCGGGAACTGACGCAGAAGGTCGTGACCGCCAATCTGGAGATGCGGGCGCTGGGGTTCAAGCCTTACGTCGCGCCGGCCTTCTCCTCCGGGGCACTGTCCATCCTCCTGATGCTCCGGGGTGAATGGCACTGCGGCTCCGTCTACCTGGGCGGCGCCTTCATGGGCGTGAAGAACCGGTATACGCCGAACGGCCTGGAGACGGAAGTCCTGCCGCTGCCGGACCCGCTCTACGCGCGGATCCGCGAAGCGGAGGAAGTCCTGAAAGGAATATGCTGATGAGAGATCCACAGCGGCTGCCGGTGGTGTGCCCCCGGGAAGGGCCGGGGGATATAAGCGGAAGACTTGCGGAGGTGCTGCGGGAGGCTCTGGAGGGAACGGAACCCGTCTTCCTCATGACCGCGGAGGAGGCGGGGAACTACTTCCGGGAGGCACAAAACGACTTCCGGGAAGCGCAAACTGCCGGAGAACACCCGGCAGTCCATTTCCATCCGGTCCTGTTCGTGATCACGCTCGGAAAGACCGGCGTGAACCTGGAATACATGCGCCTGCTGCGGCTCCTCCGGGAGGAGCAGACGCTTCTGGACGGCTATGCCGGCGGGGTGATCACGGACGGGGAGAGCGAGCTCTACACGAAGGCCGTCTCGAGAGAGCTGGTCTTCGCGGCGAACCAGGCGGGATGTGCATTTGTAGGCAGACCGCTGGTAGAAGGGACAGGGACCCTGTCCAACTTCTTCGTGACTGCCCAGATCCTGGACACAGACGAGGAGATCGCCTACCGCCGCAGCGCGGCGGATCTGGTGCAGCGGCTCTTCGCGTTCTGCAGCGAGGAGAGGAAAACGAAGCGTAAGATCCTCGTGCTGCACGCCTCCATCCGCAGGACGTCCAACACGCTGGCGGTATGGGATAAGGCAGAGGAGTACCTGCGGGACGACTTCGAGATAAGGACTCTCAGTCTGCAGAACGGCACGCTCTACGACTGTGCCGGCTGTCCCTACCACACCTGCCTCCACTTCGGGGAGCAGGGGAGCTGCTTCTACGGCGGGATCATGGCCGAGGAGGTGTATCCGGCCGTCCGGGAAGCGGATGCGCTGGTGATGCTGTGCGCCAACTACAACGACGCGCTGGCCGCCAATCTGACCGCCTTCATCAACCGCCTGACGGCGCTGTTCCGGCAGGTGCGGTTCTATGACAAGGCCCTTTTCGCCGTCGTGGTCTCGGGCTATTCCGGCGGGGACATCGTGGCGGAGCAGCTGATCGCGGCGCTGAATATGAATAAATCTTTCTGGCTGCCGCCCCGCTTTGCCATTCTGGAGACGGCCAATAACGCGGGGCAGGCCATGACGCTTCCCGGGATCGGGGAGAGGATCCGCAGCTTCGCGTACAACATCCGCCGGACACTCACGGAATAATACAGCCGCGGAAACACTGTCGCAAGAACATCACGGTATCGCACACGGAAACATATCCACCTGTATTCACAAAGGAGAAGAACTGATCATGAAATGCCTTATCACTGACGCCGTCTACCCCGGTATCGCGCAGGAACTGAAGAAGTATATCGAAGTGGACACGACGGACGGCCGTCCGCTCTCCAAGGCGGAGCTGCTGGAGAGGATCGGGGACTATGAGATCCTGATCATGCGCGTGGATCCCAAGATCGACAGGGAGGTCCTCGACGCCGCGAAGAAGCTGCAGATGATCGGCGTCTGCGCGGTCGGGACCAATCACATCGACATGGAGTACGCCGCGGAGAAGGGCATCAACGTCTTCAACGCGCCCGGCATGAACGCGAACGCGGTCGCCGAGCTCACCATCGCCAAGATGCTGGAGATCTCCCGGCACACCATTCCCGCCAACTACGACGTCAAAGTCAATCACAACTGGGACAAGTACAAGTTCGTCGGCAGGGAGCTCCGCGGAAAAACGCTGGGCATCCTCGGCTTCGGCAAGATCGGGCGCCGCGTCGGCGAGCTGGGACGTGCCTTCAAGATGCGGATCGTAGCCTATGATCCCTACCTGCGCCCCGAGCAGTTCGAGGCGGAACACGCCAAGGGCGCCAGCATCCAGGAGCTGATCCGCGTCTCCGATTTTATCTCCATCCATGTTCCGCTGACCCAGGAGACCCGGAACATGTTCAACAAGGAGTCCATCGCCCACATGAAGGAAGGCGCGGTGGTCCTGAACATGAGCCGCGGCGGCATCGTCAACGAGAAGGATATGTACGAGGCGCTGCAGGAAGGGCGGATCGGCGGATACGCCGCCGATGTCCTGGAGAACGAGCTGGCGGGGGCCGGGCTTACGGGCGATGACGAGTTTGAGAACCCTCTTTTCTCCTGTGAGAATTTCATCGTCACGCCGCACCTGGGAGCCCAGTCCGAGGACGCCGCGAGAGATATCGGCATCTATATCACCGGCAAGGTGAAGCATCTGCTGGGACTCAACAAAGAGGAATTCTGAGCAGGTGGACACAGCAGCAGGCACAGAAACAGGCTGCAGAGGCAGGCGTAGGAGCAACAAGGGGGAGGTCTTATGACCAAGAAGGAAATACACCGGATCTATATGGAACTCTGCGGGGAACTGACCTCGGAGGAGTTCCTGGAGGCAGCCGGGCTGCAGAGGGAGACGGTGGAGATGGTCCTGAACCGGGAGTACTGGGAGGCGCAGCTGGCCTCCCTGTTTCCGATCAGGAAGCGCATCAGCTGCAAGCGGATCTTTGAGATGTGCCGCCCCACCATGCTTCTTCTGGGCAGGGAGCCGGAGGAAGGATGGATGTCCTTCACCTATAAGTTCGTGTGCCGCCTGCTGTACCCGGAGGATGCTTTTACCGAGAAGTACGGGCAGTTCCGGGCAGGGGCTGTGTACTATCTGCATGTGATGCGTTTTCTCTTCGATCGGGAGCGGCAGGCCCTGCCCTTTGAGCCGCTGACCGATTTCGGCTTCGTCGATGATGAAGAGGGCAGGAGATTCGAGAACTACAGGGAGTACAAGAAGTTCCTCCGCCACTGGCGCAGCGAGTACATCTATGAGATGATGCGCCTGAACGGGGAGGTCACGAAGTTCCGGACGCTCGAGCACATCGCGGGCGTACATTATGTCGCCATGACGGTGGCGCGAGGGCTTCTGGCCGCCGGAGCGCCTGTGGACCTGACGCTGGTCTCCGGATCGGCCGCGGCCCACGACTTGGGCAAGTTCGGCTGCAAGCCGAATGAGAAGGTCCCCTTCATGCACTACTACTACACCGCGAACTGGTGCGAGCGGCACGACCTGCCGGGGATCGGGCACATCGCGGCCAATCATTCCACCTGGGACCTGGAGTCGGACAACCTGGCCGCCGAGTCCCTCTGCCTGATCTATTCCGACTTCCGCGTGAAGTCCAGCCGGGGCGCCGACGGGGTGGAGATCACGCACATCTCCTCCATCAAGGATGCCTTCGAAGTCATCCTGCACAAGCTCGAAAATGTGGACGCGGAGAAATTCCGCCGCTACCGTTTCGTCTACGCCAAGCTGGCCGACTTCGAGGACTACATGCGGGCTCACGGAGTGGATGTGGACCTGGACGGCCATCCGGCCCCTGCCCAGCAGCTCCCCCAGCCCGGGCTCAGGACGCCGGCCCAGACGGTGCAGGCCCTGGTCCATATGGCCCTCGAGCACAACATGGACGTCATGCACCGGCTGAATGCGGAGAAAAGCTTCAGCAACCTGCTGGAGGCCGCCCGGAGTGAGAAAAACTGGAAGAACGTCCGCGCCTACCTGCACGTGCTCCGGGAGTATTATGCCTATACCGGCGACGCCCAGAAGGAGCAGGCCCTGAGTTTCCTCTATGAACTGTTCATGCACCGGGACGGCGAGATCCGCGTACAGGCGGCGGAGCTGTTCGGGGAGATCATCGTAGGCTACAACGCCGGCTACCGCAAGAGAAGGCCGGAGGGCATGGCGGACGTGACCCAGGAGCGGATGCAGTACCTCTGGAAGCACTATCTGGAAAGGATCATCCGGCCGGATCCCCGCCTCATCGATCTGCAGCAGCGGCGGATCCGGTCCCAGCTCAAGAACATCGCGCACGCAATGAGGGAGCATGCGGAGGACTCGGACGTCCAGATGTTCCTGGAGGCGCTGATGGAGTGGTACAGGGAACCGGAACAGAAGAGTGCGGGGGAACAGTTCGTCCTCATGAACTGTGCGGAAGTCCTCCCTTTTGAGGACCTGGACACGGATGCGGTACGCCGCATCCTCCGGTTCGCCCTGTACTGCGCAAAGTCGGAGGACAAGGAGGCCAGGACAGCTGCCTGGCGCGCCATCGGGCTGATCACATGGTTCGCGGCGGAGCAGGGGCTGACGGCGGAGCAGTTTCCGATGCGGAAGGAGACCATCGACGTGATCTCCTCTGCCCCGACGGAGGAGTCTGTCCTTTATTCCTTCATAAAGTACCGCATTTTTCATAACCTGGGGCTGGATACGGCGGCGCAGGAGAAGATCCTCTACGGCAGCAGCATTGTGACCGATGTCTTCCTCGAAAACCTGAAGACCGACACGCCGTGGATCCAGGTGGCTGTGAATATCCGCCTGCTGGAGGACCAGGTGCAGCACGGCGACAGGTCCCACGCATTACATATTGCCGCGCATTTCTCCAACCTGATCAAGGTCGGGCGCTATCTCCTGGTGCGCAACGCAGCCGGGGAGGCGCTTGTGGGGATCGCGCCGCTCCTGCGGATCGATCAGCGCAATGAGATCGCGGTGGAGATGCTGCGGGGACTGGAGACAGGGGAGACGGACTATTCAAGTACGATCCCGCGGTGGCTGGGCCAGATGGCGCTGTGGCTCCCGCCCGAGCAGCTGGACGAGCTGATCGCGTCCCTGGAATCCATGCAGGCCAGTCCCTCCGATCACGTGACTTCTGTCGCACTCGATACGGTCGGGACCCTTCTGGAATACTACCCGCGGTATGCGGAGCGGTTCGAAGAGGACCGCAAAGTGCGCGCCGGGCGGTGGAAGCACCTCATCGGACTTCTGCTGCAGGGAATGGCAAGCTACCGGGAACCGGTGCGCCAAGAGGCGCTCCTGGTGCTCGGGCAGTCCGTATTCGGCTCGAAGCACCTGACCCGGCTGGAGAAGCGGGACATCTTCCTTGCGGCAGCGGGCAGGATCGACTTCCAGATGAACGAGAACAGGGGAGACGGGCTCACGAACCTCTACCGGGCGGCAAGTCTGTCCAGTCTCTACCGCTACATCACTGAGTACCGGCTGCTGGAAGGAGAGTTCGAGAGCAGGATCCGCAGCAAGGTGGCTTTCTTCCCGGGCACTTTCGATCCTTTCACACTCTCCCACAAAGGGATCACAAAAATGATCGCCGATATGGGATTTGAAGTGTATCTGTCCGTGGATGAGTTCTCCTGGTCCAAGAGGGCCCAGCCCCACTTCATCCGCCGCCAGATCGTCAACATGAGCATTGCCGGCCAGTACCACGTAAACCTGTTTCCTTACGAGATACCGATCAATCCGGGCAATCCGGAGGACCTGGAGAGGCTGGAGGCCATGTTCCCGGGACGGGAGGTCTACCTGGTGGTGGGCTCGGACGTCGTCGCCCACGCCTCCTTCTATAAGAAGAGCGCCCATAACGACAAGGTCCGGTCCATGAACCACATCGTCATCCGGCGGGTGGGGGACCGGGAGGCGGACTCCGGCTACAATCCCGGCATGCTGGACTGCATCACCGGCAGGCTCATCGAGCTGGAGCTTCCGGCGGAACTGGAGGAGATCTCCTCCAGCCGGATCCGCGAAAACATCGACCAGAGCCGCGACATCTCGGACCTGATCGACCCGGTGGTCCAGGAATATATCTACAACAACGGACTCTACCTGCACGAGCCGGAATTCAAGCCGGTCATCGAGGCGGGGGCGGTCACTTTTGAAGAGACGGACCAGCCCGATCCGGCGATCCCGCTGTCCGTCCGGGAGCCCGGAGACCGGCTCCTCCTTCTCAGAAACGAAACGCAGGGAGACCGGCCGACCGGTGCCATCCGGATCCGCTATATCGCACCGGAAGACCTCTATACGGTCATCCGGGACGTGCAGCTCTGCGACATCGTGCAGCGGCGCTCCCACGGAAAAATCCTGATGATCACCGGGCTCTGCACAGACTCCCGGTCGTCGGTCTACGACACGGAGCAGCTCCTTCTCACGGAAGCCGTCATGCGCTCCTTCGCGGAGCACTGCGACTACGCCATCTTCATGCCGGAGGACTGCGACTGCCCGGACAGCGTGTATTCCGCCATCCGCCGGCAGGGCTTCCGGAAGCCGGAGGAGGCCTCCGGGGACGTGGACCTCTACGTAGCTGACATGCACGCGCCGCTGATCCTCCTGGCCAACATGGAGGCGACGCTGAAGGAGCCTTTCTCCTCCAATGAGCGCGTGCTGCGGGTGATCCGGAAGACCCAGCAGAAGCTGCAGCTCTGCATGACGGACCTCTACCCCGGCAACCTGGTGATCTCCGTCTCCGGTTCGGTGCTCTATCACCGCCTGGTGGAAAGAATCATCACCCTGAATGACGTCCCCCGCCAGGTGCAGGTCCCCCGCCAGCTGGGTGAGATGATGTGCGTGCCTTTCGGCAAGATCCTCCGCGGGTCGGTCGTTCCCAACACCGTGACCAAGACGCTGCACACGGACCGGGTCTATGAGCCGGATCTCAGCGCCTGCTCCGTCGAAGCCTACCCCAACTATACGCCCCTGGAGACCCAGGTGCGGGCCATCAAGTCCTTCCGGAGGCCGGCCATCCTCGTGGACGACGTCCTCAACCGGAGCGGCGTCCGCATCACTGCGATCGCCCCGCTGCTCAGGAAGGAAGGGGTCAGTATCCGGACCATCCTTCTCGGCATCATCACAGGGTATGGCAAGAACGTGCTCGCCTCCATGGGCCTGGAGGCGGACTGGGTCTACTATGTGCCGAACATCCGCAACTGGTTCATGGAATCCTCCCTCTATCCCTTCATCGGAGGAGACCAGGTGCGGCGCAGGACCATGAAGGTGGCGGGCCTCGTGCCCTCCGTCAATTTCCTCCAGCCATATGCGCAGCCGCTGCTCCCCGACACCTCGGAGGAGGCGCAGTTCGCCTTCAGCGAATGCTGCATCCAGAACGCGAGGGACGTGCTGGCGGTCCTGGAGGAGGAGTACCGGAAACATTTCTCCAGAAATCTGACATTGTCGAGGTTGTCCGAGGCGGTGAACATGCCGCTGTGCCCCGACAGGGGGACCAGTCTGGAATATAATCCGAACCTGCCGGCCTCCGTCTACCTGGAGAACGACCTGGAGATGCTCTACCGCTCCCGGGTCAAAAGGCGTCCTTAACATAGTGAATTCTGAAGAGCATTACATAAAGAAAGGAATCCTATGAGACTGATCGACAGAACAGCAGCGGATTTTACCGCGGAGCTTGCGTCTCCGGCCCCCGTCCCGGGCGGCGGCGGCGCCAGTGCCCTGGCGGCGGCCATCGGGATCGCCCTGGGCGACATGGTGGGGGAGCTCACCGTCGGCAAGAAGAAATACGCCGACGTGGAGGAGGAGATCAAGGACCTGATGGCGCGCGCGCAGCAGCTGCGGGAGCGCCTGCTGGGCTTCGTGGACGCTGACGCGGAAGCTTTCGCTCCCTTGGCGAAGGCTTATGGGATTCCCAAAGACGATCCGAATCGCGACGCCGTCATGGAGAGCGCGCTGAAGGTGGCCTGCAGCGTCCCCATGGACATCATGCGGGCCTGCGGGGAGGCACTGGACATCATCGCGGCGTTCGCCGCGAAGGGCTCCCGCCTGGCCATCTCGGATGCGGGCTGCGGCGCCGTCCTGTGCAAGGCGGCCATGCAGGCAGCTTCCCTGAATGTCTTCATCAACACGAAATCCATGAAGGACAGGGACTGCGCGGAGGTGCTTGAAGCGGAGGCCAATGCCCTGCTGGACAAGTACACGGCCATGGGCGAGGAGATCTTCGGGGCCGTGCTGGACAGGATCCGCGGGTGAGAGAAGAGCTCCGGCACTGTGCCGGGCAGGATCCGCAGGTGAGAGCGAAGGACGCTGTGTGAGCGGACCGGAAAGGGAGGACAGAATATGGCCAGAATCCTGAGAGGCAAGGAAGTGGCGGATGCGCTGACGGCGCGGATGCAGCAGGATGTACAGCAGCTGCGGGTACAGGGCATCACGCCGACGCTCTGCATCTTCCGGGTCGGGGAGAGACCGGACGACCTCTCCTATGAGCGGGGCGCCACGAAGCGCGCTGAGACCGCGGGCGTGGAAGTGAAGAAAGTGGTGCTGCCCGCGGACGTGACCCAGGAGGCCTTCGACGAGGCCTTCCGGCAGGTCAACGAGGACGACAGCATCCACGGGATCCTTCTGTTCCGTCCCCTGCCCGGACAGCTGGACAACGAGAAGGCGAGACAGATGCTGGATCCCGCCAAGGACATCGACGGCTGCACAGATCTGTCGCTGGCCGGCGTTTTCACCAACACAAAGACGGGATTTCCGCCCTGCACCGCCCAGGCGGCCATGGAGATCCTGCACCACTTCGACATCCCTGTCTCCGGGAAGAAGGCAGCGGTCATCGGCCGCTCCCTCGTCATCGGCCGCCCTGTCGCCATGATGCTGATGCACGAGAACGCGACGGTGGTCAACTGCCACACGCGCACGGCGGACGTGCCCTCCATCACCAGGGAGGCGGACATCCTGATCGCGGCGTCGGGGCAGCTGCACAGCGTGACCACGGAATACACGAACCCGGACCAGGTCGTCATCGACGTGGGCATCAACTGGGATGAGGCGAAAGGCGGCATCTCGGGAGACGTGGACTTTGAGAACGTGGAGCCGCACGTGGCGGCCATCACCCCTGTGCCGGGCGGCGTCGGCGGCGTGACCACCTGCGTGCTGATCGGGCACGTGATCGAGGC
>DFIR01000103.1:1876-31144 GCA_002372815.1 Lachnospiraceae bacterium UBA3692 | reverse complement strand
CGCAGCGGAGAAAGGAGCAAAAATCATGAACACACCTGCGGAGATCCTGCAGATCTGGATCGGAAACGGCGTCAAAAAGGCGAACCTGCCCGTCCTGAAGATGATCATTCTGGGCATGGCGGCCGGCGCCTACATCGGCTTCGGCGCCCACGCATTTATTCTGGCGACTGCGGCCACTGATCCAGCCCTCTCTGCGACGGCGGCCAAGCTGATCGGTGCGGCGGTCTTCCCCGTCGGACTGATGATGGTGGTCATCTGCGGCGCGGAGCTCTTCACGGGCAACAACCTCCTGACGCTGGCCCTGTTCGACGGCAGGATCACCCCTGCACAGCTCCTCCGCAACTGGGTGACCGTCTACCTCTCGAACCTGGCGGGAAGCGTGCTCCTGGCGCTGCTCCTGGCCAGCAGCGGCCTGTATGGCGGCGCGGCGGGAGAGCGGGCCATCGCTGTGGCAGTCTCCAAAGTCGGTGCGCCCTTCTTCGAGATGGTCATCCGCGGCATCCTCTGCAACATTCTCGTCGTCCTGGCCCTCTGGTTCCAGGCCGGCGCGAAGGACCTCATCGGCAAGATCTGGGCCATCTGGTTTCCGATCATGCTGTTCGTTTTCGCGGGATTTGAGCACAGTGTCGCCAATATGACCTACATTCCGCTGGGTATATTCCTGGGAGCGGACGTCAGCGTCGGACAGTTCCTGCTCGGAAACCTGGTGCCCGTCACGATCGGCAACCTGATCGGCGGCGCGGTGATCGTCCCGGTGATGTATTACACTGCTTACCGGCCGGAACACTGATATGAAGATGACGACACAGGAAGCGATCGCATATATCACTGCCCACACATGGAGCCAGAAGAGGGTCGGCCTGTCCCGCGAGGAGGAGCTCCTCCGCAGGCTGGGCGACCCGCAGAAGTCGCTGCGCTATGTCCATGTGGCGGGCTCCAACGGAAAAGGTTCCACCTGCGCCATGCTGGAGCGGATCCTTCGCGAAGCCGGTTACAGGACCGGCTTCTTTCCGTCTCCCTATATTGAGGATTTCCGGGAGCGCATCCAGGTCTGCGGCGAGATGATCCCGGAGGAGGCCCTCTGCGAGATCACGGCCCTCGTGAAGGAAGAGGCGGACGCCATGGAGGACCACCCCAGCCAGTTCGAGCTGGTCACCGCCATCGGCATGATCTGGTTCCTGCGGCAGCATTGCGACCTGGTGGTCCTGGAGGTGGGCCTGGGCGGCGAATATGACGCCACCAACGTGATCGATCCGCCCGAAGTGGCCGTCATCACCCACATCGGGCTGGAGCACACCGAATATCTGGGCGACACTCTGGACAAAATCGCCCGCACCAAAGGCGGCATCATCAAGAACGGGTCCGACGTGGTCCTCTACGAGAACCCGCCGGAGGTCATGGAGACGATCCGCGAGATCTGCCTTGCAAAGAATTGTCCTCTCCACATCGCACACGCCTCCCGGATCGAGCTGCGGGAAGCTTCTCTGGACGGGCAGGTGTTCGTACTGCACTCTGAGAAGAGTGCGAAGGAGGCGGAGAGCGATGCCGGTGGTGAGGGAGACGCCTGCGGCGTCTATCGTCTCGCCCTTCCCGGCGCCTATCAGCTGCACAATGCGGCGACGGTCCTGACCACCGTCGAAGTGCTCCGCAGGCGCGGCTTTGAGATCCCGCAGGAAGCTGTCGCCGCAGGCCTCGCCAACGTGCGCTGGCCGGCCCGCTTCGAGGTCCTGAGCAGGGAACCCCTCTTCATACTGGACGGCGGGCACAATCCGCAGTGCGCGGAGGCGCTGGCGGAGTCGATCGAGACCTGTCTGGGGGTGACAGCGGACACACCCGGGAAGATCATCTTCCTGCTGGGCGTACTGGCGGAGAAAGATTACGCGGAGATCCTCCGGATCCTCGGTCCGTACGCGGACACTTTCTACTGTGTGACACCGGATTCCCCCAGGGCACTGCCGGCGGACAGGCTGGCGGCCTATCTCGGAGAAGCCGGGTATGAGGCGCATGCGTGTACCTCCGTGGAGGAGGGGATCCGCGGCAGCCTGCGGGGGGCGCAGGCCGGGCAGCCGGTCATCGCTTTCGGTTCCCTCTATATGGCGGGGGAGATCCGGCGGATCTATCCGCGTCTGTGCAAGGAGGCGCAGCGCAGGATCATCCGGGCGCGGCGGGAAGCCATGACGGCGGAGGAGCGCGCAGAGGCGAGCAGGGCGATCTGCGGATATCTGGAGGAGCTATTTGCCGGGGCGGAATATCGGGATGTGAGGACTGTTTTCTCTTACAGGGCCATGCCGGAGGAGGCGGATCTGACGGCTTTCAACCGGCAGCTGGAGGAGAAAGGCGTGCGAGTGGCCTATCCGGTCGCCCTTGCCGGCGGGCGCATGCTGGCGGCCGTCCCGAAGGAAGAGGATGCCTGGAGAGCCGGCTGGCTTGACATTCAGGAGCCTGATCCGGAGCGGTCGGAGATCCTGGAGCCCGCGGAGATCGACGCGGTGCTGGTGCCCTGCGTGGCTTTTGACCGGCAGGGAAATCGCTGCGGACACGGCGCAGGTTACTATGACCGGTTTCTGGAGAAGTGCAGACCGGATGCGCGGCTTGTCATGGTCGCTTATTCCACGCAGGAACTGCGGCGTGTCGCGACGGAGCCGACGGACAGGCGGATCCCCTGTATCGTGACTGAGGAGGGACGGTTGCTTTGAAGAGCTCATTGTGCATGGTTCTGGCAGGCTTGCTTCTGTTCGTCCTGCTGGGTCCCTGCCTGACTGTGCGGGCCGAAGAAGAGGGCACGAAGATCATGGGGGAGGCCGAGGCGGATGCGGAGCAGCTGCGGAATCTGCTCCTGCAGATGAATCCGGGGGCCACGGAAGAAATTCTTGAACTCCCGGCGATCTATCTGGAAGAAGGGACTGTTGAGGGCGTGCGAGGCGATATCGCGTTCGCGCAGGCGTGTCTGGAGACCGGGTGGTTTATTTTCCCGGGGACGACGGCGGTCACCTTTGATCAGTACAATTTCTGCGGGATGGGAGTGACGAGCAACGGCATGAAGGGGAACTCCTTCGCGTCGGCCAGAGAGGGCGTCCGCGCGCAGATCCAGCACCTGAAGGCCTATGCGTCGACCGACGACCTGGTCAACGAGTGTGTGGATCCGCGTTTCGACTTCGTTCACCGGGGCTGTGCGCCTTACGTGGAGTGGCTCGGAATTCAGGAGAATCCGGAAGGCTATGGATGGGCCGCCGGCGTCAACTATGGCGCCCATATCCTGGATATCCTGGACCGGATGAAGGAGACAGTGCCGGCGGTACAGGAGGAGATGACGGAGGCGGCCGAGGCGGATCCGCAGGATTCGTCGCTATTGGATACGATCCTTCATTACGGCGGGCTGCTGCTGGATGTGATCTTTTGAGGGGGAACATGGAAGCAGCACGCGTGAGAGAGTGTCGCTTTCGCTTTTAAATGGGAATACCACAGGTCAAAGCGAGAGCTGAGCGGTGACTTTTCGCTTTCAAATAGGAATGTCCTGGAGGAAAGCGAGTGCTCCGCATGGTGTATTCGCTTTCAGATGGCATATGGCAGACCAAAGCGAGCTTTTACTTTTGCAAACTCGCTTTAGGAATACATTTCTAAAAAGCAAAGTGAGTTATAGGAAAATAACACTCGCTTTATTCGATCTGAGATGACATTTAAAGCGAAACGGAGCCCCCAAGGCTCGCTTTTCTTTCAGAATACTCATCCAATAGCGAAAAGTTTGGACCCGTACCAGGCACGGCCTTCATTAGAGGGAGGTACTTCACTCATGGACGATCTGCATACTTCTGCGGATAAGCTGCATACATCTGCGGATGAGCTGACGCGGCGGGCTGTTGATTACATCTCGGGGCTTTTCTCCGGCAATGCCGGCGGGCATGACGCGGCGCACACGATGCGGGTATACCGGAATGCGCTGCGGATCCTGGAGGAGGAGCCAGGGGCGGACAGGGAAGTCGTACTGCTGGCGGCGCTGCTGCACGACGCGGACGACCACAAGCTGTTTGCGACGAAGGACAATGCGAACGCCAGACGATTTCTGGCGGCAAACGGCGTCCCGGAGGAGCGGGCCGACCGGATCTGTGAGGTGATCAATGCGGTCTCCTTCAGTGCCAACAGAGGTCGCGTGCCGTACTCGGTCGAAGGCAGGATCGTGCAGGACGCGGACCGGCTGGACGCGATGGGGGCGATCGGGGTCGCGAGGACTTTTGCCTACGGTGGGGAGCACGGAAGGCCCCTGGGGGATTCGGTGCAGCACTTTTACGACAAGCTTCTGCTCCTGAAGGGGCTTATGAACACGGAGACCGGGAATCGGCTTGCGGAGAGGCGGCACGCCTTTCTGGAGGCATTCCTGAAGGAACTGGAAGAAGAGGGAGGAAAGGAATCGATATGAAGACACTGTGCCTGTACTATTCAAGAACGAGCATGACCAGGCAGGCCATGGAGCTGCTGGCGGAGAGCACTGGGGCGGATCTCTTCGAGTACACAGACGGCAAAGACAGGAGCGGCCTGCTGGGATACCTGGGAGCCTGCGTGGCGTCTTTTAAGAAGACTTTTCCCAAGGTCTATATCAAGGGCGATCCGGACCTGCGCGCCTACGACCGCGTCGTGATCGGCATGCCGACCTGGGCGGAGGGCCCCTGCGTCATCGGGCGCGCACTGATCAAACAGTACCGGGACCAGCTGCCGCAGGATGTGTACTATGTGGTCACGCACATGGCTCCGAACGACTACATGGACAAGATCCGGGCCATGGACAAACTGCTGGGCCGCCCGTCCAAGGGACAGCTGTCGCTGCAGACGAAGAATCATGATTATCTGGGGGACGTGAGGGCGTTTGCGGAGAAGTTTTAGCTCTGTGTGAGGTGTGCGTCTTCTTGTCATTCTGACATTCAATCCTTATAATAGATACCAATTGACTACTGCTATCTTTTTTGGGGGGAAAACAAAATGGATAGAAGAGGAAGATTATGGTTGATCGCGTTTTGATCGACGACGACGACGCCTCCATCTGCAGATTGTTGGAGAAAGTGATGCGCAGCAACGATCTGGAGCCCGTTGTCGCCGGCAGCGGATGACTATATCACCAAGCCATTCAGGCCGCTCGTACTCGGCGCCAAGGTCAAGGCGCTGATCCGACGCTCTAGGAGCAGCGTGGGCAAGATCGAGGACGACCGGCACAACCCGGCACACATCCTCACGGTGCGCGGCGTGGGCTGCCGTTTCGTACCTTGAAACGAAGAACGCATAGAAAGGAGAGCGCAATGATCAAACTCTACGACGGCGGCGTATATCTCGTGAACGGAAAGGAGATCGTCCCCGCGGCGGAAACAGCCCGCGTGAAACAGATGACCGGCAGGGACGTCTGTCCGGAAGAGGAGAGAAAAGGCACCATCGCCTGGTCCGTCCTGAAGGCTCACAATACAACAGAGGATATGGATCATCTGAAGATCCGTTTTGACTCCATGACTTCCCACGACATCACCTTCGTGGGCATCATCCAGACAGCCCGCGCATCCGGCATGGAGAAATTTCCTCTGCCCTATGTGCTCACCAACTGCCACAACTCTCTCTGCGCGGTCGGCGGCACCATCAACGAGGATGACCACATGTTCGGCCTCTCCGCCGCGAAAAAATACGGCGGCATCTATGTTCCTCCGCATATCGCGGTCATCCACCAGTACATGCGCGAGACCATGGCCGGCTGCGGCAAGATGATCCTGGGCTCCGACTCCCACACCCGTTACGGCGCCCTGGGCACCATGGCCGTCGGCGAGGGCGGCGGCGAGCTGGGCAAGCAGCTCCTCAGAGACACCTATGACGTCGCCTATCCCGGCGTCGTGGCCATCTATCTGGACGGCAAGCCGGCGCCTTACGTAGGCCCCCAGGATATCGCCCTGGCCATCATCGGCGCTGTCTTCAAGAACGGCTATGTCAAGAACAAGGTCATGGAATTCGTGGGCCCCGGCATCTCGACCATGACCACGGACTACCGCAATGGCATCGATGTCATGACCACTGAGACCACCTGCCTGTCCTCCATCTGGCGCACGGATGAGGATACCAGGGAATATCTCATCTCCCACGGAAGGCCGGAGGACTACAGGGAACTGAATCCGGCGGATGTCACCTACTATGACGGCTGCGTCTACGTGGATCTTTCCTCCATCAAGCCCATGATCGCGCTGCCTTTCCATCCCAGCAACGTCTACGAGATCGACGAGGTCAACGCCAACCTTACGGATATCCTTCACACCGTCGAGGTCGAGGCGGCCCGCATCGCGGACGGCAGGGCGAACTTCACCCTCCTTGACAAGGTTAAGGACGGCCGGCTCCAGGTCCAGCAGGGCATCATCGCAGGCTGCGCGGGCGGCAACTACATGAACCTTGTGGAGGCGGCCAACATGCTGCGCGGCAGGAGCTGCGGAGCGGGAGAGTTCTCCCTGGATGTGTATCCTTCCTCCCAGCCTGTTTTCCTCGATCTGGCCAGGAAGGGATACGTCGCCGACCTCATGGCGGCGGGCGCCATCGTGAAAACGGCCTTCTGCGGCCCCTGCTTCGGCGCGGGCGACACCCCCATGCACAACGGTCTTTCTGTCCGTCATACCACCAGGAACTTCCCCAACCGCGAAGGTTCCCAGCCCGGCAAAGGCCAGATGGCGGCAGCGGCCCTCATGGATGCCCGGTCCATCGCGGCCACCGCGGCCAACGGCGGTATTCTCACCTCCGCCGAGCAGTATGACTGCTGGGGCAATGTGCCGGCCCATGACTACGACGACACGGTCTACAAGGCCCGTGTCTACCAGGGCTACGGCAAGGCAGATCCTTCCGTCGAGCTCTTCGACGGACCCAACATCAAGCCCTGGCCCGCCATGGAGCCTCTGGCTGACAACATCCTGCTCAAGGTCTGCTCCAAGATCCTGGACGAGGTCACCACGACCGATGAGCTGATCCCTTCGGGCGAGACATCCTCTTATCGCTCCAATCCCCTGGGACTGGCCGAGTTCACCCTCTCCAGACGCGATCCGGAGTATGTGGGCAGGTCCAAGGCCGTGGATCAGACGGAGCGCTGCCGCGTGGCAGGCGGCGATCCGGTGGAGAAGGACGCCGCGCTGGCGGATGTCTACGCGGTCATCCACACGATCCCCGGTTCCGAAGCTGTGAACCTGCAGGAGATCGAGATCGGCTCCATGGTCTACGCCAACAAGCCCGGTGACGGCAGCGCCCGTGAGCAGGCGGCTTCCTGCCAGCGTGTGATCGGCGGCCTGGCAAATATCACCCAGGAGTACGCTACCAAGCGCTATCGCTCCAACGTCATGAACTGGGGCATGATCCCCTTCCACCTGAAGGGAGAGCCGGACGCCTTCGAGATCGGCGATTACATCTATGTGCCCGGCATCAGAAAGGCACTGGACGGAGACCTCTCCGATATCAAGGGCTATGTCATCAAGGACGGCAGAGCCGCACAGATCGATCTCTACATCCAGGATATGACGGACAATGAGCGCGAGATCGTCAAGGCCGGCTGCCTGATCAATTTCAACCGCAACCGCAGTTCCAGATAATAAGCATATCCGAATGCTGATGAATGCAGGAGTAACTGCTCACCTTCGTGGACAGCTGCTCCTGCGTATGACTGTATTATGGCAAAAAACAAAACGGCGGAATCGTATGAATAACGACCATTGGCTTAAGAAGGGGCTGGTGCTCTTTCTCTTTTTCTTCAAGATCGGGTGTTTCACCTTCGGCGGCGGCTGGGCGATCCTGGCGCAGATGGAACAGGAATTTGTGACGAAGCGGCAGTGGATCACAAAAGAGGAGCTGCTCGAGATGGTGGCTGTCGGAAAATCGGTCCCCGGCATCATGATCACCAACATCAGCATGCTGTTCGGCTACCACGTGGGCGGCATCTTCGGAGGGATCTGCACGGTGGCGGGGATCACCTGTCCGGCCATCCTGATCCTGTCCATCGTGACGGTCTTCTATAATACACTGAAGGACAATTACTGGGTCACGGCGGCCCTCACGGGAATCCGGGCGGCGGTCATCCCCATCATCGGGAGTGCGGCGCTGTCACTGGGTAAGGATGCCCTGAGAAGCCGGATCGCTGTCGCTGTCCTGGCGGGCGGTTTCGCCTTCTATATGCTGGGCGGCAGCAACATCTTCCTGGTCCTGGCGGCGGTCGCCATCGGACTGGTATGTCACTTTGCGGGGGTGAAACTGTGATCTATCTGCAGCTGTTTCTATCTTTCATGAAAATCGGGTTCACCAGCTTCGGCGGGATGTCCATGATCCCCCTGATCCTGGAGGAGATGCAGACGCACGGCTGGATGACCGCCGAGGACCTGTCCAACCTGGTCGCGATCGCGGAGATGACTCCGGGGCCCTTGGGGCTCAACTGCGCGACTTTCACCGGGACGCAGACGGCCGGCCCGCTCGGCGGGATCATCGCGGTCCTGGGCGTCCTCACGCCGGCCTTCACGCTGACGCTTGTCGTCGCGATCTTCTTTGAGAAGTTCAAGGACAGCTCGGTGATGCGGACGATCATGCTCTTTGTGAAGCCGGCCTGCATCGCCATGCTCCTGGGCGTCCTCGTCACACTGGGCGGGGAGACTTTCATCGGGGAGAACGGCGGGATCCTGCCGTTTTCGATCCTGATCAGTGCCGTCATGATGGTGCTTCTGGTAAAATGGAAATGGAGTGTCCCCAAGGTGATCGTGAGCTCGGCGCTGCTGGGGATCCTGTTCTACGGCATCCTGCCGATGACAGGGATGGGACTCTGAAGGAGTTTGAGAAGAGGACCGGATATGTACAGGAAGGATGAGGCGCGCCCGCAACATTGTATAATGAATTGTATGTTTCAAGACGGTGTGAGATGATGGAACTGCATTATTCTTTATACGGGAGTACTGACAGATGAACTCGAATTCTTTCTTCAGCATGGAAAGCCCGCTGATGACGCTTCTGAACCGGATCGGGGACCTGATCGTCCTGAACCTGGTCTTCCTCGTATGCTGCATCCCGATCGTGACGATCGGAGCGGCCTTTACGGCGCTGCACTTCGTCTGCCTGCGGATGATCCGCGACGAGGAGGGCTATGTCACAAAAGATTTCTTCCGTTCCTTCCGCGTGAACTTCCGGCAGTCCACCATGATGTGGCTCTTTATGCTGATCATCCTGCTCATCGTCGGCACGGACATCGTGATGCTGCCGAAGACCGGCGCCACGTACCCGGCATTCATCCACTATTTTCTGCTGGCGGACGCGGTCATCGTCCTGGCGGTCGGACTCTACGCGTTTCCTCTGCAGGCCAGATTTGAGAATCCGCTGATCCGGACGATCAGGAATGCAGCGCTGCTGACGATCGGGGCTTTTCCCAGGACACTGGCCATGGTGGCTCTGATGATCGTACCGTTCATCATTCTGTTCGGGATCCCGCAGCTGCTGCCGATCGTGGTGATCATGGGCTTCTCCGCATCTGCCTATGCATGTGCGGCCCTGTACGACCCGGTCTTCCGCAGACTGGAGCCGGCGCCCGCGGACGGGGAGGAAGAGCAGCCGGAAACGGAAGGATAAGAAGGACACAAACAGTAACCAATCTATTTACTTCAAGGGAATGCATGATGCACTATTCCTCCTCCAACATCTCTTCCCCGGCCATCCGGGCGGCCATGCCCTGGATCTTCATCGGCGGGGAGGTGATCGGATTCGCCGTTATTGCGGGCCTCTTCCTGTTCATGAAGGTCGAGAACTACGGCGCCTACGACCGGGCGGCGATCCGGATGGACCATGCGGCAGCCGGCGCGGGCGGTGAGTCTGACAGTGCGGAAGAGGAAGCCTTCGAGGACACCCCGGATCTGCGGGATTTCAACGCGCAGCGCGAGGCGGCGGGGAGGAGACCTCTGCGGGTCAGATAATGAAATGTAACTCTGACTAAGATCTGGCAGGAGATGTTCCATGGATGATTTCAAGACATTGATCCGGTCCGCGCATCCTTATCTGGACTGCTTCGACTATGACCACTATCCCTCGTGCTTTCAGACTTTTGCTTCGGACCTGGTGCCGGTTCTGGAGGCATGCAGGGCCGGCACGGGCTCCGGCGCAGATCCGGTGGAAACGGTCCTGGACGCGCTCGCGAAGGAGTATAAAGACCTCCCGAGGAAGGAGCGTATAGAGATCTCTTCCCGCGACAAGCGGGTGCTGGCGCTGTTTCTGACGCCTGCAGCACTGCAGGCCGGCGGCAAGGCGGAGGATTTCGCGCGGAGGCTGTGCGAAGGCTGGAAAGCCAGGTTTCCGCGTGATCCCTATTATATCGGCACGTATGAGACGATCCTGAAAGGATTTGACGCCAATCTTCTGGGGCTGCCGCTCAGAAAGAGCAGGAAGCGCTGAGGCTGGAGCGATCCGGCAGCGGATCGCGTGAAGCGGGAGGGTCTGAATGAGCGGACAGATATTCAGCATTGTCGTGGCGGACGACGAGCAGGAGCTGCTCGAGGCGGTCTGCTCCATGGTCGACTGGGAGGCGGCGGGATTCCGTCTGGCCGGCAGCGCCGGCAACGGGCTGGATGTGCTGGAACTCGTGGAGCAGGTGCAGCCGGACCTTCTGCTGACGGACATCCAGATGCCCTTCATCACCGGGACGGAGCTCGCCAGGCAGGTGAAGGAGCTGCAGCCGCTGATCCAGGTGGCTTTTCTCTCGGGATATGACGATTTCGCCTATGCGCAGAGCGCCATCGACAGCCAGGTGATCTCCTACCTCCTCAAGCCGATCAGCATGGAGGAGCTGACGGAGGCCCTGCGGGTCATCCACCGGAAGATGGAAGAGAAATACACCGCTCTGATGCCGAAAGAGGAGAAGGCGGGGAACCTCCCGCTGGCACTGTCCTGCCTGACGCTGGAGGGGCTCGGGACGCAGTATACGGAAGAGGAACTGCGCCGTCTGCTCAGGGACTGCGGCATGGAACTGCCGGAACCGGCCTCCTTCCGGCTCCTGACAGCCTGCATGGAAGGAAGAGGCATGCTGCCCCAGAGTGCCGCCCAGGTCGCGGACCGCTGCCTGCAGGGGAAGTGCAGCTGCGGCAGCTATGCGGCAGGAGACAGGATCACCAGCCTCCTGGCGCTCGAAGAGGGGGCCGGGGACTTCGACAGCATGCTGGACGAGCTGTACTACGTGCTGCGGAAGGTCCTGGGACGGGAGTGCCGGATCGGCGTGAGCGCACCCTATGCAGAAGTCGGGAAGACGGCGGCGGCCTTCAGGGAAGCAGCGGAGGCCTCGCGCACGGCGGACGGTCCTGGCATCTTCCGGATCGAGGAGAACCGGGGCGGGATCAGCGCGCTGGCGGAGCAGGCGCTCCGGATCATCCGCAAGCGCTATATGGACGAGAATCTGTCACTTCTCTCCGTCAGCGAGGAACTGCACGTCAGCCCCAACTATCTCAGCGCCAATATGAAAAAATACGCGGGCGACACCTTCCTCAACCTGCTGATCCGTCAGCGCATGGAGGCGGCCAGCGCGATGCTGCAGGCCGGCGGCATGAAGATCGGGGAGGTCGCCAGGCGCTGCGGCTACACGGACCAGCACTATTTCAGTTTCTGCTTCAAGAAATACTACGGGGTCTCTCCGGCGCGTATGCGCAGGTCCTGAGAGGAGACGGGCATGAAACGCAGGGGCATCAGTGTCAATACAGTCCTGCTGGCCATGCTGATCGGGACGGTGCTCATCGTCCTTGTCAGCACGACGCTCCTGTTCTTCGGGAGCTACGAGCGGTCGCTGGTGCGCAGTTCGGAGACGAACAGTATCCGGACCGTGTACCAGGTCAGCACGACGGTCAATGAGTATCTCAGCGAGACCGACAAGATCATGGAGACCATCAAAGGCACCCTGGAGGACACGGGCGTGGACCGGGGTGAATTTTTTGATGTCTTTCTGCGCATCCGGCCGGACGTCGTGGCGGTCTCCACATATGACGGAGAGGGAAATCTGCTGCGGTGCTACAGCTCCCTCGGAGATGAGCCGACCGTGTCGGACGTGAACCTGTCCTTCCGGAAGGAGAAGATCGGGGACTACGCGGAGGGATACATCTCCGCGCCGCATGTGGAGACGCTTTTCACCGGTGCGTACCCCTGGGTGGTCACGATGATCACGCCGCTGGAAGGGGCGGGAGAAGAGCGGTGGGCGGCGCTGGATATCAGCTGCACAAATATTTCCGCGTATATCAACGATATCGGTATCGGGCGGCGCGGGTACTGTTTTCTCATGGATGACGGAGGGAACATCGTCTACCACCCGCAGCAGCAGCTTCTCTATTCCTCCCTGAAGGAGGAGGACATGGAGATGATCGCGGGGCTGCCTGACGGGAGCTGCGTGGAGAACAACGTGATCTACGCGGTGCAGGGCCTGCGGAACGGGCGCTGGAAGGTCGTCGGCGTGAGCTATGTGCAGGAGACCATCTCCGAGAATCTTATGGAAATGGGCAGGATCCAGGTCATCTCGGGCGCTGTCATCCTGCTGGCGATGATGTTCGTGGCGGCAGGTCTGTCGCGGACGATGTCGAGGCCGATCCGGGAACTGGCCTCGCAGATGGAAGCTTTCGAACAGAATGCGGAGCAGTTCACCTACACGCCGGACGGCCGGCTCAGGGAGGTGCGCATCCTCTCCGAATCCTTCAGCCATATGGTCCTGCGCCTGCAGGAGCTCATGGAGAAGGTCCGGGACGAGCAGATCAACCTCCGGAAGACGGAGCTGAAGGCGCTGCAGGCGCAGATCAACCCGCACTTCCTCTACAACACGCTGGATTCGATCTCCTGGATGTGCGAACAGGGAAGGAACAAGGAGGCCGTGCGCATGGTCAACGCGCTGGCCAGGCTCTTCCGCATCAGCATCAGCCGCGGGCATGAGCTGATCCCGATCAGGAGCGAGCTGCAGCACGCGGAGAGCTACCTGCAGATCCAGTCCTACCGGTACAGGAACCAGTTCACCTACGCCTTCGAGGCGGACGAGCGGTGCCTGGACTATCTGTGCAACAAGATCACACTGCAGCCGATCATCGAGAATGCGATCTACCACGGGATCAACGGGCTGGTGGAGGACGGCCGGATCCTGGTGACCGTCCGGGAGGACGGCGAGGATATCCTGATGACGGTGGAAGACAACGGGACCGGCATGGATGCCGCCCAGATCGAGGCGGTGATGCAGAAGGAGCGCAGCGATCACGCCGGCATCGGGATCAAGAACGTGGACGACCGTCTCAAGATCTATTTCGGCCAGGATTACGGGATCCGGATCGACAGTGTACCCGACGAGGGGACGCGCGTCATGATCCGGATGCCGAAGGTGAGGAGGGAACGTGAGAATGCGCAGGTTTAAGATGACGGCCCTTCTTGCGGCGGCCGCGGTGCTGCTGTCCGTGTTCCTGGGCGGATGCCGGGCGCCGGCGACGGCAGGCCAGGAGGGACAGCACAGGATCTTCTTCGTCGTCAAGTCCACGGAGACGGAGTTCTGGAAGTCCGTCTTCGCGGGCGCCAATGCCGCCCGCGCGGAGTACAACGCGGAGCTCACGCTGTACGGGCCGGACACGGAAGAGGACTATGACACGCAGAACGCGATGATCGCGCAGGCGGTCGAAGAAGGCGCGGAGGCGATCGTTTTCTCGGCGATCAGCTACACGGAGAACGCCGCGGCGATCGATGCCGCCGCCGAAGCCGGTGTCCGGATCGTGGTGATCGACAGCGATGTGGATTCCGACCAGGTCGACGTGCGGATCGGGACCGACAATATCCAGGCCGGCAGGATCACAGGAGCTGCCGTGCTGGACACGGACGATCCGTCGCTCAATGTGGGAATCGTCAATTTCGCGCTCGGGAGCCGCAACGGGCAGGAGAGAGAGCAGGGACTGCGGGAGGTCCTGCAGGGGGATGACCGGGTGCAGGAGATGATCACCGTGAACGTGGCCGCCACGCAGGAGGCGGCGGAAGAGGGCGCGCGCCGGCTTCTGGAGGAGCATCCGGAGATCGACACGCTGGTGGGCCTGAACGAGCCGCTGGCGGTCGGCACCGGCCTGGCGGTCTCGGACGGAGGCCTGACCGGGAAGGTCCGGGTCATCGGCTTCGACACCAACGTGCAGTGCGTCGATATGATGCGGGAGGGCGTCTTCTCCGCATTGATCGCGCAGAATCCCTATGCCATGGGTTACCTCGGTGTGGAGTACGCCGTCTCGCTCCTGGAAGGGAAGAAATACGACGCTGAATCATGGGTGGACACCTCCACGACGATCGTGACGCCGGACAATATGTTCACGCCGGAAGGGCAGAAAGCCCTGTTTCCGTTCGGATAGTGTGGAAATCCTAACATTTTTCATAAAATATCCTATGGTTTTCTGACAGTTTTGTGCATTATAATAGACACAGAGTCGGGCAGGGATGCCCAAGCACAAAAAAATGCACAGGAGGGATAAGAATGAAAAAGTGTATCGCGATTCTGATGACAGCGGTCATGGTCTTCGCTCTCGCCGCATGCGGCGGCGGCGGTGCCAGCTCTGCGAGCAGTGAGCCCGCACAGACCCAGGAAGCGGCCCCTGCCGAGCAGGCAGCTGAGCCCGCAGCTGAGGGAACGGAAGCTGCGGCTCCGAAGGTAGCGGTCTTCTGGTATGCGTTCAGTGACGCGTATCTGTCCACCGTCCGTACCGCTCTGGATGCTGACCTCGAGGCGGCAGGCATCGAGTACCAGGACTATGACGGCAACAACAACCAGGGCACACAGCTCGAGCAGGTCCAGACGGCCATCACGAACGGCTTCAACATCCTGGTCGTGAACCTGGTCACCTCCGGTTCTGCGGACGCTGCACAGCAGATCCTGCAGGCTGCGGGCGATGTCCCGGTCATCTTCTTCAACCGCGCGATCGAAGGCGACGGCGAAGAAGGAACCGTCCTCAACGCTTATGACAATGTTGCCTTCATCGGCACGGATGCTCCCGAAGCCGGCCACATGCAGGGCAAGATGATCGGCGAGTTCCTCGTCGAGAACTATGAGGCGACCGACCTCAACGGCGACGGCCAGATCTCCTATGCGATGTTCATGGGCGACGCTGCGAACGTCGAGGCGATCTACCGCACACAGTACGGTGTCGAGGATGCCAACGCGGTCCTGACCGCTGCCGGCAAGCCCGAGCTCGTATACTTCAACCCCAACAACACCGACAAGTATCAGCTGGATCCCAACGGCGCGTGGTCTTCCGCAGCCGGCAATGATTTCATGAGCACCAACCTCGCCGAGTACTCCGAGGCGAACGGCAACATGATCGAGCTGGTCATCGCCAACAACGACGACATGGCCATGGGCGCCATCGCTGCTCTTCAGAATGCAGGCTACAACCTCGGCGACGGCAAGAGCACCAAGATCCCGGTCTTCGGTGTTGACGCCACCCAGGTCGCACAGGACGCTATCGCTGCGGATACCATGACCGGTACCGTCAAGCAGGACGCGGAAGGCATGGCTGCCGCGATCTGCACCGGTGTCTCCGAAGTGGCAGGCGGTGCTTCCGTTGCTGACGCAGCTGCGGCGGTCGTTGCTTCCGGCGATATCTACTCGCTCGCTGAAGGCTTCACGAACAAGGTATTCGTTGCCTACGCACCTTTCATGCAGTAATCGCTGTCGGATCAGACAGAACGGGGCAGCTGTCTTATGACAGCTGCCCCGTGTGTGTATGCATGGAGATGCACAGAGACGGCAGAAGATCAGTCTATATTCACGGAGAGGATCAATGGGGAAGAATACGCAGGAAGAAGTCCTTTTGCGGATGACGGATATCACAAAGACGTTTCCCGGCGTCAAGGCTTTGGACGGTGTTTCCTTTGAACTCAAGGCGGGCACGGTGCACGCCCTGATGGGGGAGAACGGAGCGGGCAAGTCCACGCTAATGAAGTGCCTGTTCGGCATCTACGGCAAGGACAGCGGCACCATTTATTTTGAAGGCAGGGAGATCAATTTCAAAAACAGCAAGGAGGCGCTGGAGAACGGCGTCGCCATGGTCCATCAGGAGCTCAACCAGGCACTGAAGCGCTCGGTGATGGACAACATCTGGCTGGGAAGATACCCGACCAAAGGCGGCATCATCGTCGATGAGAAGAAGATGTACAACGACACGAAGGCCGTCTTTGAGGAGCTGGAGATCCAGGTGGATCCCCGGAGGATCATGAGCACGATGCCTGTGTCCCAGCGCCAGATGGTGGAGATCGCCAAGGCAGTCTCCTATCATTCGAAGATCATCGTCTTCGACGAGCCCACTTCTTCGCTGACAGAAGAGGAAGTGGAGCACCTGTTCAAGATCATCAACATGCTCCGCGACAGAGGGGTGGGCATCATCTACATCTCTCACAAGATGGCGGAGATCAAGCGTATTTCCGACTATATCACGATCATGCGCGACGGCACGCATGTCGTTACCAAACGCGCGGATGAACTGGAGATGAAAGACATCATCCGCTATATGGTGGGACGTGAGCTGACGAACCAGTTCCCTCCCAAGACCAACAAAGTGGGCCCGGTCTCCCTGGAAGTGGAGGGCCTGACGGCGCAGTACAGTCTCCTGAAGGACGTCTCGTTCGTGGCGCACGAGGGAGAAGTGCTGGGGCTGGCCGGCCTGGACGGAAGCGGCCGCACGGAGACGCTGGAGAACATCTTCGGCAACGCGACCCGGAAATCCGGCGTGATCAAACTGCACGGCAAGGTCTGCGCGAACAAGAATCCCAGACAGTCCATCAAGAACGGATTTGCGCTGCTGACCGAGGAGAGGCGCGCGACCGGTATTTTCGCGATCGAGAACATCCGGGAGAACACCGTGATCGCCAGCCTCGGGAAGCACGTCCGGTTCGGACTGCTGAACAGCAAGTCCATGCGGGATGACACGCAGTGGTCCATCGACGCGATGCACACCAAGACGCCTTCTCAGGAGACCAAGATCCGGTCCCTTTCGGGCGGCAACCAGCAGAAGGTCATCATCGGCCGTTGGCTGCTGACGGAGCCGGAGGTCCTGCTTCTGGACGAGCCGACCAGAGGCATCGACGTCGGTGCCAAATATGAGATCTATCAGCTGATCCTGGATCTGGCCAACCGAGGGAAGACCGTCCTGGTCGTCTCTTCGGAGATGCCGGAGCTTCTCGGGATCTGCGACAGGATCCTGGTCATGTCCGGCGGAAGACTGGCCGGTGAGGTGGACGCCCGCAATACTACGCAGGAAGAGATCATGACGCTTGCGGCGAAATACGTTTGAGGAGGAATGAAATGGCAGGAACAGGCTTCTTTAAGGACAAAATAGAGCAGTACCGCGAACTGGACGCTGCGGACCGCCGCCGCTTCTGGATCGACGGGATCCTCAACAATGCCCTGTACATACTGATGGCGGCCTTCATTATTTTTACGGCTGTCGTGAACAAGAACTTTCTCAGCCCCAGCTCGATCGCCAATATCACCATGCTGACGGCGGTCTCGCTGCCCATGGCACTGGGCATCGGCGGATGTATCGTACTGACAGGTACGGACCTTTCCGCGGGCCGTGTGTTCGGTCTCGCGGCAGGCATGTCCGCCGCTTTTCTCCAGAACCGCGCGGCGAGCAAGCTGATCTTTGAGCACCTTCCGGACACGACCATCGTCTGGATCATCGCGGTCATGCTGCTGGTGATGGCATCCGGCGCGGTGGTCGGCGTTGTCAACGGCTTCTTCGTAGCCAAGTTCAGTCTGCATCCGTTCATCGTCACGCTGGCGACGCAGCTGATCACCTACGGCGTCATCCTGATGTTCTTCCAGATCAACGGCAACGGCGGCGGCCCCATCAGCAACGTGGCGCAGCTGTTCAAGGATTCCGTCGCGGGCCCCGCATTCAAGATCGCCGGATGGAACGTCTCCATCCCGTGGTACGTGATCTTCGCGGTCATCCTGGTCGTCCTCATGTGGGTCATCTGGAACAAGACCCGCTTCGGCAAGAACATGTTCGCAGTCGGCTCCAACTCGGAAGCTGCGAGAGTCTCCGGCGTCAACGTCTTCATGACGACCGTCCTCGTGCACACACTCGCTGGTGCAATGTACGGCTTCGCCGGCTTCGTGGAAGCCGCCCGTCTCGGATCCGTCACGGCGGCGACCGGCCTGAACAATGAGTGCGACGCCATCGCGGCCTGCGTCATCGGCGGCGTCTCCTTCGTCGGCGGCACCGGCAACGTCGGCGGCATCGTCCTGGGCGTGTTCGTCCTGCGCATCATCTTCGTCGCGCTGAACATGCTGGGCATCAACCCGAACCTCCAGTACATCATCAAGGGCGCCATCATCCTCGCGGCATGCTCGCTGGATATGAGGAAGTACCTTGTGAAGAAGTGATTGGCGGGGGAGTATTTGAAGAATTTCTTAGAGGGCTGCGGCGTTTATGCCGCAGCCCTTCTTGCTTTTGGGGAGAGCTGTGCAGCCTGCTGTCTGAAGGGGGCGGACAGGTCGGCGGTGATTGCTGTCTATCATGCTGTCTGAACGGGGGATCAGACAGCTGGTTGGACAGGTCAGAGCTGAATGCTGTCTATCATGCTGTCTGAAAGGGCTATCAGACAGCTGATTGGACAGGTCGGCGCTGATTGCTGTGTATCATGCTGTCTGAAAGGGGGATTAGACAGCTGGTTGGACAGGTCAGAGCTGAATGCTGTGTTTAATGCTGTCTGAAAGGGCTATCAGACAGCTGATTGGACAGGTCGGCGGTGATTGCTGTCTATCTTGCTGTCTGAATGGGGGATCAGACAGCTGGTTGGACAGGTCAGAGTTGAATGCTGTCTATCATGCTGTCTGAAAGGGGGATCAGACAGCTGGTTGGACAGGTCAGAGCTGAATGCTGTGTTTAATGCTGTCTGAAAGGGCTATCAGACAGCTGATTGGACAGGTCGGCGGTGATTGCTGTCTATCATGCTGTCTGAAAGGGGGATTAGACAGCTGGTCGGACAGGTAAGAGTTGAATGCTGTCTATCTTGCTGTATGAAAGGGCTATTAGACAGCTGGTCGGACAGGTCAGAGCTGGTAGCTGTCTATCATGCTGTCTGAACGCCTAGAAAACAAGCTGGTGACAAAGATATCAGCTGAAACCTTTGCGGAGGTGTTTATAAATGGCTTGAAAATAAGCTGGTGGCAAAGATATAAGATGAAACCTTTGCGGGAGTGTTTATAAATGACTTGAAATAAAGATGATGGCAAAGATATCAGCTGAAACCTTTGCGAGTGTGTTTATAAATAGCCTGAGAATAAGTTGTTGGCAAAGGTATCAGATGAAACCTTTGTGGGAGTGTTTATAAATGGCTTGAAAAAAACATGTTGGCAAAGGTATCAGCTGAAACCTTTGCGGAGGTGTTTATTTCCAGCCTTCAAAAAAGGAGCCGGCAAAGAAATACCGGCTCCTTTACGGAATTTTGTATCAGCGGATGCCCTCGAGTCTGTCGAGGGTGTCCCAGACGCCGAGCATGTACTGGACGCCGAGGGCGCGGTCGTACTTGCCGTAGCCGGGGCGGCAGGTGCCGGGGCCTTCCTCCCAGAGCTGGCGGCCGTGGTCCGGGCGGATGTAGCCGTCGAAGCCGCAGTCGTGGTAGGCGCGGAGCACTTCGATGATGCCGGTCTCGCCGCAGCAGTCGCGGTGGGCTGCCTCGGAGAAGTCGCCGTTGTCAAAGTGCTTGATGTTGCGGATGTGGCCGAAGGCGATGCGGTCGCAGTGCTTGCGGACGATGTCGGCGCAGTTGTTGGCGGGGTTCGCGTTCAGGGAACCGGTGCAGAGCGTCAGACAGTTGTGAGGGTCGTCCACCATCTTCAGGAGTCTGTCGCAGGCGGCCTCGTTCACCATCAGGCGGGGCAGGCCGAAGATATCCCACGGCGGATCGTCCATGTGGATGGCCATCTTGATATCGGCCTCCTTGCAGGCCGGCATGATGGCTTCCAGGAAATATTTCAGGTTGTCCCAGAGCATCTCCTTGGTGACAGGGGCGTAGGCTTTGAAGAGCTCGTCCAGCTTCGCCATGCGCTCGGGCTCCCAGCCGGGGAAGGTCATGTTGTACTTCTCGGTGAAGCTCATGATGTACTCGGCCATGGCCTTGTAGTCATCCTGGATCATGTCCTTCTGGTAGAAGAGGGCAGTAGAGCCGTCCCCCACGGGGTGGAAGAGGTCGGTCCTCGTCCAGTCGAAGATCGGCATGAAATTGTAGCAGATGACCTTGACGCCGAACTTGCCGAGGTTCAGGATGCACTGCTTGTAGTTCTCGATCAGGGCGTCCCTGGTGGGAAGGCCGATCTTGATATCGTCGTGGACGTTGACGGATTCCACGACTTCGGCATCGAAACCGTAAGCGTGGATCTGATCCACGACTTCTTTGATCTCATCTTCCTCCCAGATCTCGCCGGGCATCTTGTGATGCAGGGCCCAGACGATACTTGTAACGCCGGGAATCTGTTTGATATCGGCGAGGGTGATGGGATCGTTGCCTTCCCCATACCAGCGCCAGCCCATTTTCATTGCCATTCAGTATCCTCCTTCAAGAGAGCTGTGCTATAACTATAGTAACGGATAAAGTCATTATACAACTTTTTGAAATACGGAGGGGATAAAAACTTCGTAAAAAGCAGAAGATATTGTATATCTGCGGGAGGACCGGACATGAGACTGTACCATGCAAGTGACCGGGTCATAAAGGAACCGGACGTGCACCGCGGGAGGCGGAACGCGGATTTCGGGCAGGGCTTCTATCTGTCGCCGGACAGGGAGTTCTCCGTGCGGTGGGCCGGCCTACACCCAGGTCGCCCTGAAGACGGAGAAGGCCGCGTCACAGCTGAGCTGGATCGGAGCTGAGAACATCACCGGCATCGACGAGGCACTGCACAGACAGGAACAGGAAGCTTATCAGGCGAGTCTCGCGGAGGCGATGGTGCGACGGACCTGACCACACATCTGAAAGGACATTGCGGAGATGTTCGAGACGATCAGAGAGATACTGCTGCGCTATATCGAGACAGAAGGGGTAAGCATCACGGAGGACACAAGGCTGCAGGAAGACCTGTTTCTGAACTCCCTTGACTTCATTTATATCATCATGGATCTGGAGGTACAGTGCGGCGTCGCCTTTTCCGACGAAGAGATCGGCAGTATGCGCACTGTCGGGGATCTGCAGGAGCAGCTGATTGGAAAGACGCAGGCGTGATTTTCGGGAACCGGGCAGGGAGGAACTTCATGACTTTTGATACAGCGCCGGGATCTGCCGGGAAGAGATGGCGCAAGATCCTGGCGGTCCTGCTGTGTGCATTTCTGCTCGCCGGATGCGGCCGGAAGGACAGCGGAAGCGGCCCGGAGCCGGAGAAGACAGTCTTCACGATCCCCGAGGCTTTCGACAGCGCCGACGTGCGCGCGATCGTCCTGTCGGACCTGCATTACACGGAATATAAAGAGGTGGATAACACGCTGGTGTCCGGGATGGCGCTGGCGGAGGAGATCACGGACGCGATCATCGCGGAGGTGATCGACCGGAAGCCGGATGTCTTCATCATGACCGGGGACAATACGAACAGCGGCGACCGGTACGACGCAACGGGCCTGGCGAACAAACTCGCGAAGATCCGCGACGCGGGGATCCGGGTCATCCTGACGACCGGCAACCACGACATGAACCGGATGGATGCCGCCGACTTCGAGGAGGTCTATTACGGCCTCGTGGAGTGGACGGACAGGGATCCGGCTTCCCTGAGCTACGCCGCCGAGGTCGGGGACGCGGTCTTCCTGGCGATGGATGACAATGCCGTCCATCCCGGCGGGGAGGGCGCCTTCTCTGCCGAGACCATGGAATGGCTCCGGGAAATGCTGGACAAGTACCGCGGGCGGCCGGTCATCTGGCTCTCGCACCACAGCGTCCTCTACGGGCGCGGCGGATCCAATACGTCCGGCTACCTGATCCAGAATGAGGGGCTGGCCGACCTGCTCCGGGAGAGCGGTGTCCGACTGGCCATGACGGGCCACCTGCACTCCCAGTACATCTCGGAGGAGCAGGGGCTGTATGAGATCATCAGTGGCATGCCTTTCTCCGGGCGGCACATGATGGGGAACCTGGCGATCGACACCCAGGAGACGGGGGAAGGAGACGGCTACCGGATCGTGTACGGTGCGGCCCCGGTCGATTTTGAGAAGTATGCGCCGGAGACAGCGGAGCAGCTGGCGGCTCTGGACCGGGAAAACAGCGATTATCTCCGGCAGACCTTTACAAAGATCCTGCAGAAGGAGCGTGTGACCGGGAGAGAGCGGGAGCTGGTCCTGGACCTGCTGGACAGGTATTTCCGCTACTACGGAGAGGGGACACTGGCGGACCACGCCGAAGAGATCCGCGGCGACCTCGCGTATGAGCGGATGCTGCAGATCCTGGAGGACTACAATTACGGCCCGTGGATCCGGTCCAAGGTGGAGACGACCTCGCAGAGCGGCATACATCTGGAGATCAGCGTCCCGTAAACGGGCTGGCTGCCGGTGCCGGATTGACACTTCAATACAGTGATGCGATAATGTACGGAGGGAATGTTTTATCAAAGAAGGGTGGTGAAACAATGTGGAATAACTGGGATACCGCCGCATATTCCGGCATGATCGCGGAGACGGTCTCCGTGCCGGGACATGACGGTAAGATGGTGCGCGCATATTATTCCCGCCCGCTGGGTGCGGAGAGCTGCCCGGGAATCGTCCTGATCCCGCATATTCCCGGATGGGACGAGTTCAACCGGGAGACGGCCAGACGTTACACAGAGCATGGCTACAGTGTCATCTGCCCCGACATCTACCAGGATTTCGGCCACGGCAGACCCGCGGACATCTCCGCGAAGATGATGTCGGAAGGCGGGGCCAGAGATGACAATGTCATGGCGGACACAAAGGGATGCCTGGACTTCCTGAAGGCACAGCCGAACGCCAATGGCAAGGTCGGCGTGACCGGCATGTGCTCCGGCGGAAGACACGCCTATCTGGCGGCCTGTACGATCGAAGGCTTCGACGCCTGCGTGGACTGCTGGGGCGGCGGTGTGGTGGCGCCTCCGGAAGCCGCGACGCCCGCGCGTCCGGTCGCACCCATCGAGTACACGGAGCAGCTGCAGATCCCGCTTCTGGGAATCTTCGGAAACGACGACCGGAACCCCTCGAAGGCGGACGTCGACGTTCTGGAGGAGCGCCTCAAAGCCTGCGGGAAGGAGTACACGTTCCTGCGCTATAATGAAGCGGGGCACGGGATCTGGTACTACGACCGGCCGATGTACCGGCAGGAGCAGGCGATGGATTCCTGGAACAAGGCGCTGGCGTTCTTTGACAGGCATCTGAAGGAATAGCGGAGACCTATGAAGAAAGAGTTCTCGCTCATGATCAAACCGGTAGGCGCATCCTGCAATATGCGGTGCGCCTATTGCTATTATCTGGGGACACAGACGGGCACGGACCGCCACGCGCGCATGACGGCGGAGACCCTGGAGACGGTGATCCGCAATTATATCGCGTCCGTGCCGGGGCCGGTCGTGCGCTTCACCTGGCACGGCGGGGAGCCGACGCTTGCGGGCCTCGATTTCTACAGAGAGGCGGTGCGGCTGGAACAGAAATACCTGCCGGAAGGCTGGGAGTGCTGGAACAACCTGCAGACCAACGGGCTGCTGCTGGACGATGACTGGTGCGCTTTCCTCGCGGAGGAGCACTTCGATGTGGGCGTCAGCATCGACGGCACACAGATGGTCCATGACCTGTACCGGAGAGATGTGCGGGGAGAGGGGACGTATGAGAAGGTCCGGGACAGCATCCGCCGCCTGCAGGCGCACGGCTTGCAGCCGGATCTGCTGTGCACCGTCACAGAGGAGACGGCAAGGCGGGGCGCGGAGGTCTACCGGGCGCTCCGGGATCTGGGGACCGGCTGGATGCAGTTCATCCCGATCCTGCAGCAGCCGCAGCAGGTCTCTTCCGAGTCCTACGGAAACTTTCTGAAGGATGTCTTCGCGGCCTGGTTCTACAGGGACCTGGCGAGGACGCAGGTGCAGCTCTTCTCGGAGATGATCCGGGTGCTGCAGGGCGGTTCGCCGGGTCTGTGCTGGATGGCGCCGGTCTGCGGGAACGTACTGATCGCGGAGAACGACGGGAGCATCTACGCCTGCGACCACTTTGTGGACCCGGAGCACCGGATCGGAAGCGCCTGCGAGGAGCCTCTGCAGACGCTGCTACAGCTCCCGGAGCAGGAGCGGTTCGGGAACCGGAAGCGGGAGGCCCTGACCGCGCAGTGCCGCGCCTGTCCCTATCTGGAGATGTGCGGCGGCGGATGTCTGAAGGACCGTTTTTCCCTGTCTGCGGACGGCGAGCCGGGACAGTATGACCTGTGCGGCGGATTGTACGCCTTCTTCGACTATGCTGTGCCGCGGCTGCGGCGGGCCATCGAACTGGCCGCGAAGGATCCGTCCCCTTCGGAGCTGCTGCAGACGCTGATCGCGGAGGAGAGAGGCAGGTACCGGAAGACCGGCCGCAACGACCCCTGTCCCTGCGGCAGCGGGAAGAAGTTCAAGAACTGCTGCCAGAAGAGAGTGCCATGAGTTGACAGGCGGAAAGGTCAGAACTCCTCTTTGCTGTATTTCAGGAAGCCCTCGCCGCGGATCTCCGAGGCGTCCACCAGGATCATGAAGGCGTTCCTGTCGGTCTCGGAGACGATGTCCCGGAGGACGACCGCCTGCTTGCGGGAGACGGCGCAGAAGAGGACCGGGCGGCGGACACCGGTGTAAAGGCCGGTCCCTTCGAGAAGCGTCGCGCCGCGGTTGATCTCCGCGAAGATCCTGTCCTTGATCTCCTCGTACCGCTCCGAAATGATGTAGGCGGTGTAGGCGTTGCGGAAGCCCGCAATGATTCCGTCGGCAAGCCTGCTGCAGAGGATCACGGAGAGCAGCGCGTAGAGGGAGATGGCGATGCCGTAGATCCAGGCGGAGAGGAGGATCACGATGCCGTCCAGCACCCAGAGGATGCGGGCGGTGGAAATATACGGAAGGAGCCGGTTGATGATGGCGGCAAGTGTGTCCGTGCCGCCTGTGGTAGCCCTGCCGAGGAAGACGACGCCGAGTCCGGCGCCCATCAGCGCGCCGCCCATTGCGGCGGTCAGGAACGGATCCTCCACGACCAGGCCGGTCTCGGGGATCAGATACAGCCAGACGGAGTATACGACTGCCGCAAGGAAGGTCCTGCGCACGAAGGACCAGCCACGCAGCAGCACCGAGAAGAGGATGAGAGGGAGGTTGAGGATGGCGCTTCCCAGCCAGACCGGGATCCCGCCCTCAAAGAAGGCGGAGGATACGGTCTGCAGGATGATCGCAAGGCCGGTGAAGCCGCCCGGCGTCATGTGGGCGGGAGTATAGAAAAGGTTCGTCGACAGAGCCATCAGGCACGTGCCGGCGGCAATATACAGATAATCGCGCAGACGTTCGCGCCGCGCGGGCGCATTGAACAGCTTTTCAGACATAGACAGCCTCCTCCGGTCGTACAGAATAAAAAAAGAGCCACATGACTGCGGACCCTTGCAAAACGATTCTCATACTGCGAGAAATATGGAGCGGGCGAACATTCCTGATGCGGGATGTGCGTCCCTCTTTTCTGACTCTCATTATACACATTTTTTCACAAAAAGAAAGACCGGAGCAGGGACGTATCACTGGGCAATGCGTATGAATCAGTGTACAATGAATGAAAATACAGTCAGCAGGAGGGGAAAATGTACTATCTGATCAGAGAGACACTGACGCCCTGTACCGCCGGGGAGATCCGCGGCAGGAAGGAGGGGGACCCTCCGTATGTGCTGGTCATGAATCCGGAGACGTGGAAAGAGAAGCGCAGCCTGTTCGATATGATCATCGACATGGATCTGGATCCGACGGACGTGCTGGAGACCAAGGCCACCGTCAACTATACGTCTCTTACCGGCACTTTTTATGTACCGCGGCGCAAGATGCGGGAGAAGCCGCCGCACAGATCCGCTTTCGTCCTGGACGAGCAAGGCATCATCTTCATCGAAAACGGGGAATTTGCCGGAAAGATGGTGGAACAGATCCGGCAGACCAAGAAGTGGCGTCTGCCGTCTCTGGAACGTTTCCTGTATGATTTCATGGACAAGCTCATCGAGCGGGACCTGCACTTCCTGGCGGAATCGGAGCAGGAGCTCCGGGGGATCGAGGACGAGATCCTGTCCGGAGAACTGGATGAGTACCCGGACCGCCTGAACGAGATCCGGAGCTTCATCATGGACCTGCGCATCCACTACGAGCAGCTGATCGACTTCAGCCAGGAACTGGAGGACAACGAGAACGGATTCTTCAAGGAGGAGAATCTCCGGTATTTCCGTCTGTTCAATGACCGCGTGTCCAGACTGATGGACCATGTCAAGTCCCTCTGGGACTATACAGTGCAGCTGCAGGAGCTGTTCTCCACGCAGATGGACATCAAGATGAACAGGATCATGACCGTGCTCACAGTCATCACGGCGATCTTCATGCCGCTCACACTGATCGTCGGCTGGTACGGCATGAACTTCGTGACGATGCCGGAGCTCACATGGGAATACGGGTATATCGGCGTCATCGTGCTCTGCCTGGTGATCGTGATCAGCGGGATCATCTGGTTCAAGAGGAAGAAATGGCTGTGATGCAATGACTGTGACGCAGGAAGGCGCACAGGCTCTCCTGCGGGACCGGGGACATAAAAAACAGGAACCGGACGATCTGTCCGGTTCCTGTAAGTGGAGACGGTGGGACTTGAACCCATGACCTCAACACTGCCAGTGTCGCGCTCTCCCAACTGAGCTACGCCCCCAAATGCGGCTGTTCATCAGCGCAAGATGTATAATACCGTATTTCTGAGAAAAAAACAACCCCCTCCTTCGACATTTCGGTCTTTTTTTTCGGGATGTGACGGCGGAGGGGGCGGAGAGCCTGTTCTTTTCCCGCAATCTGCCTATGTACAACGCCGCTCCGTATGTTATAATGCAGCGGTAAACAGGAAAGACGCACGAACGGGGAGCCGGATTGAGTGAGCGGACCGATATAAAGAGAGCGCATATTCTTGCCGGCGCGCGCGAAGTGTTTCTGAAGAAGGGCTTCCGGAGCGTGACGATGAAGGACATCGCCGATGCGGCGGGAATCAGCAGAGGAGGTCTCTATCTGTACTACCGGAGTACGGAGGAGATTTTTCTTGATGTCCTGAAACAGGAGGAATCGGAAGAGGATACCGGCTTCGAAGAGAGACTGAGCAGCACCAGGAACGCGAAGGAGATGCTGGCGCTGGTCCTTGCGGAACAGAAGAAGGAGCTCCTCGCGGAGGGGGATCTCACTGAGGCGTCCTACGAGCTCGCGTTCTCGGGTTCGGAGAGCGGCAGGGCGGCCCTCACAGAGCGGTTTGAAAAGGCCGTGGAAGTCATGAAGTACCTGCTTCGCAGGGGAATCCGCAGCGGAGAGTTCCGGCGCACGGATCCGGAGGAGACGGCCCGGCAGATCATGCTGATCATCGAAGGGCTGCGGATCGGGACACGGACCATGCAGGTCACGGAAGAGATGATCGACGAACAGCTGCGCAGGATCATGCAGCAGCTGCTTTCAGAGGACTGACGGCACAGCGCCGGCAGAAAAAAACAGACACATGCGTAAATGGACCAGACAGGAGGCAAAATGAGCGGTGTCAGAAGAGTCTATGTAGAAAAGAAGCCCCCGTATGCTGTTGCAGCGAAGCAGCTGAAAGAGGATATCCTCGGATTCCTGGGCGTTGCAGGTCTCGAGGATGTGCGTATTCTCATCCGCTATGATGTGGAGAACGTATCCGACGATATTTTTGAAGAGGCGTGCCGGGTCGTCTTCTCCGAGCCGCCCGTGGACGTGCTGTACAGGGAGGAATTCCCGATCCCGGAAGGCGCGCGCGTCTTCAGCGTCGAGCCCCTGCCGGGGCAGTTCGACCAGCGCGCGGACAGCGCCGTGCAGTGCGTGCAGTTCCTGAGTGAGAAGGAAGAGCCGGTGATCAGGACCGCCCAGACCTACGTGCTGACGGGAGAGATCTCCGACGCGGAATTTGAGGCCGTCAAAGGCTATTGCATCAACCCGGTGGATTCCCGCGAGACGGGCCTGAAGAAGCCGGAGACACTGCGCGACGTTTTCCCGCAGGCGCCGGACGTGCAGATCCTGGAAGGATTCCGCGGAATGGACGAGCACGCTTTCAGGGATCTGTACGATTCCCTGGGCCTGGCGATGACCTACGCCGACTTCGCCTTCATCCGCACCTATTTCGAGAATGAGGAGCACAGGGACCCCACCATCACCGAGATCCGTGTCCTCGACACATACTGGTCGGACCACTGCCGCCACACGACCTTCTCCACCGAGCTGAAGGACGTGTCCTTCGAGGACGGCTTCTACAGGGTGCCGATCGAAACTTCCTACCAGAGCTATCTGGACACCCGCGCCGAGCTCTACAGCGGCCGGGACGACAAGTACGTCTGCCTGATGGATCTCGCCCTCATGGGCATGAAGAAGCTGAAGGCGGACGGCAAGCTGACGGACATGGAGGACTCCGAGGAGAACAATGCCTGCAGCATTGTCGTGCCGATCGAGGTGGACAGAGGCAACGGACCTGAGACGGAAGAGTGGCTGATCTTCTTCAAGAACGAGACGCACAACCACCCCACGGAGATCGAGCCTTTCGGCGGCGCTGCGACCTGCCTCGGCGGCGCGATCCGCGATCCGCTGTCCGGGCGCGGCTACGTGTACCAGGCGATGCGCGTCACCGGCGCGGCGGACCCCACGGTCCCCGTCTCGGAGACGATGCACGGCAAGCTGCCGCAGAAGAAGCTGGTGACAGGCGCGGCCAAGGGGTATTCCAGCTACGGCAACCAGATCGGCCTTGCGACCGGCCTGGTCAAGGAGATCTACCATCCCGGATACGCCGCCAAGAGAATGGAGATCGGCGCTGTGATGGGCGCCGCGGCCAGGGAGAACGTGAAGCGCGAGAGCTCCGAGCCCGGCAACATCATCATCCTGCTGGGCGGCCGCACGGGCCGCGACGGCATGGGCGGCGCCACGGGTTCGTCCAAGGCGCACACAGAGACCTCCATCGAGACCTGCGGCGCGGAAGTGCAGAAGGGCAACGCGCCCACGGAGCGCAAGCTGCAGCGTCTGTTCCGCAGACCGGAAGCCGCTTCGCTGATCCGCAAGTGCAACGACTTCGG
>DFIR01000103.1:0-1830 GCA_002372815.1 Lachnospiraceae bacterium UBA3692 | reverse complement strand
CAACGACTTCGGCGCGGGCGGCGTCAGTGTGGCGATCGGCGAGCTCGCCCCCGGACTGAAGGTCAATCTGGACCTGGTCCCGAAGAAATATGAAGGCCTCGACGGCACCGAGCTGGCGATCTCCGAGTCGCAGGAGCGCATGGCGGTGGTCATCGATCCCGCCGACCGCGACGAATTCATGATGTATGCGCACCAGGAGAACCTCGAGGCGACGGAAGTGGCGGTCGTGACGGAGGATCCCAGGCTGGTGCTCTCCTGGAGAGGCAAGGAGATCGTGAACATCTCCCGCGCCTTCCTGGACACGAACGGCGCACACCAGGAGACCGGCGTCAAGGTCCTCATGCCCGATGAGAATGCTTCCTACTTCGACAGACTGGCAGCACCGGGCGTCGCGGAAGCACTGAAGGACGCCAAGGACGGCAATACGAGACATGGGGAAGCCTTCCCTGCGGCTGCTGCCGCAGCGCTGGCGGACCTGAACAGCTGCTCGCAGAAGGGCCTGGTCGAGATGTTCGACGCGTCCATCGGCGCGGGTACGGTCGTCATGCCTTACGGCGGCATCCGTCAGCTGTCCGAGACCCAGACCATGATCGCCAAGGTGCCCGTGCAGAACGGGAAGACCGAGGCTGTGACCATGATGAGCTACGGCTTCGACCCGTATCTCTCTTCCTGGAGCCCTTACCACGGGAGCGTCTACGCGGTGACCCAGTCGCTGGCGAAGATCGTCGCCGCGGGCGGTGATTTCCGCAGGACGCATCTGACCTTCCAGGAGTATTTCGGAAGAATGTCCGCGAAGCCCGAGCGCTGGAGCCAGCCCTTCACCGCGCTGCTCGGCGCCTACGACGCGCAGCTCGGCTACGGGATCGCCTCCATCGGCGGCAAGGATTCCATGTCCGGCACCTTCAATGATCTGGATGTGCCGCCGACGCTCGTGTCCTTCGCAGTGGGCCTTGGCGAGACCGGCCAGGTGATCACCCCTGAGCTGAAGAAGGCCGGCAACTGCCTGGTGCAGGTCTGGATCGACCGCGACGATTTCCAGATGCCTCTCTACGACGGCGTCATGGATGTGTATGACAAGGTGATCGGCCTCATGCGCGCGGGTCTCGTGAAGTCCGCCGCCGCGACCGATTCCTACGGCGTGTTCCCGACGGCGGCGCGCATGGCCTTCGGCAACGGCCTCGGGATCTGCTTCGACAGCTCCCTGCGCCTTCGCGAGCTGTTCGAGAACGGGCTGGGAGACCTGCTGCTGGAGATCGCTCCGGAGGACCTGGAGGAGGCCCGGAGCCGCTTCGAGGACAACTTCCGCGTGATCGGACAGGTCACGGAAGGAAAGGACGGCTTCGTGTACGGCGGCATCGCCTATCCGCTCGAGGAAGCGATCCGCACCTGGCAGAAACCTCTTGAGAAAGTATTCCTCACAAAGGGTACCGATAATACCGAGAAGATCGAGACCAGACTCTTCGACGCAGGGTCGATCGCGGTGTGCAGCCACAAGATCGGCCGTCCGCGCGTCTTCATCCCGGTCTTCCCCGGCACCAACTGCGAGTACGACACGGAGACGGCGTTCCGCGACGCGGGCGCAGAGGTCTCTACCCGCGTGTTCCGGAACCTGGACGCGCAGGACATCCGCGACAGCGTGCAGAAGTTCGCGCAGGAGATCGCGCAGAGCCAGATCGTCATGTTCCCCGGCGGTTTCTCCGCGGGTGACGAGCCGGACGGCAGCGCGAAGTTCTTCGCGACGGCTTTCCGGGATGCCGCGATCAGGGAGGAGATCACGAAGCTCCTGAACGAGCGCGACGGTCTCGTCCTCGGCATCTGCAACGGCTTCCA
>DFIR01000063.1:34162-48851 GCA_002372815.1 Lachnospiraceae bacterium UBA3692 | reverse complement strand
TGAAGCCTCGCAGCGGCAGTCAAATAGCAAGTCTATTTACCACCATCGGGACGGTTCCCGCGTACTCACACACGTTTCCCCTGTGCCTTCTGCAGGAACCGGGCGTTGTCGATGATGAAGCGTTCGTGAGTACCTTCGCCCACAAGTTCCCTGTCGTCATAGACTTTGACGGAGAAGACGAGGCGGCGGCGGTCGACCTCCACAAGCTCAGTCTCGCAGCGGACGGTCATGCCGACGGGTGTGGCGGCTATGTGCGCGATATCAAGCCTGGTGCCGACAGTGCCCTGCCCTTCTTCCAGAAGCGGCTGCACGCTCTCCATCGCCGTGCCCTCCGCCAGCGCGATCATCGCGGGCGTCGCCAGCACCTCCAGCAGGCCGCTGCCCATGCGGGCGGCCGTCACTTCTTCCGTGACAAGCAGTTCTTTCTGACCCCGGATCCCTTTTGTGATTGTCATGCTGTCCTCCTTTTGATCGGATGATAGATCACCCGTGTTCGGTCAATAAATCCCCCAAAATATGCTAATGAATCACACGATACTGCATCGCCGGTCTCCCGACTTCGCCCCGTCCGATCTCCGTCTCCCCGATCCTGCCGGCGGCTTCGTAGTCGCGTTTGATCGTGCGGCGGAAGTTCCCGACGTCGAGTTTGTGTCCCAGGATCGCCTCATGCACATAGCGCAGCTCCGCCAGCGTAAAGCTCTGCGGATCCTCGAGAAAACCGAACGCAAGATCCGTGTACCCGATCTTCCCGCGCATGCGCTGCAGGGCCGTCAACAGGATCTCCGCGTGGTCGAAGGCGATCTCCTCCGGGGGCAGAACTGTGCCGTCCGCCGCGGTCAGCAGCAGGCGGCCGGCTTCCCCGGAGACACCCTCCCTGGAGACGTTCTCCCCGGACACATCCCCTCCGGAGACCTCCTCCCCGGGCGCCCCCTCCCCGGAATCCTCCCCGATACCCACCCGGAACAGCGCCGCCTCCGCCGTTTCTTCGCCGGCGCCGAACCGCAGCTGTCCGGCAGGCACCGTCGCAAGATAGGCGATCGAGATCACGCGCGTCCGGGGATCCCTGTCCACCGCCGAAAAAGTATACAGCTGCTCCAGGTGCACACCCTCCACGCCGGCCTCCTCGCGGATCCGGCGCGCGGCAGCCTCTTCCGCGGACTCCTCCATCCGCAGGAACCCTCCGGGAATGGCCCACCTGCCCTTGAACGGCGGCGTCGCTCTCCGGACCAGCAGCACCTTCAGCTGCCGCTCCTCCACGGTGAAAAGCAGGATGTCCACCGTGACCGACGGATGCTCGAAAGCGGAAGGATCGTAGTCCCGGAGGAACTGCTCTTCTTCCCGGAGGACGGACCCTTCCGCGTTTTCCGCGCCTGCGTACCTGTTCAGTGCGTCTTTTATCTCTGCCATATCGTCCGATTCTTCAAATAAACTCGAAACTGTCCTGCTGTCTCTCCACATCCCTGTTCGTCCGCCCGTCGGACAGGTACACCGTGCCGAACCGCTCCCCGAGAAGACCTGTGTCGATCCCCCGGTACTCGTTCAGATGCGTGACCATGACGGAAGGGCGGTAGAGATTCCTGGTTTTGCTCCTGGGGGCCGCAAAGAGCGCGCAATCCGCGCCGATCCGGTCCGCCAGGGTCTCTGTGTCCTTCATCATACCATAACGGAGCCGCCCCTGAAAACGATTTGCCGGATTTGTGCGGTCGGCGGCGATGCCCCGGAGGGAGGCAGGCGCGCCTCCAACCGGTCTGTCTGCGTCTCCTGCCGGGCTGTCCACGCCTTCCACCGGGCTGTCCGCGTCTGCCGTCAGACTGTCCGCGCCTTCCAGCGGACCGTCCCCGTGCCGGGTCAGGTAGGACCGGGTGACATAGCACACTTCCACCTCCGCCCCCCGGAAGGTCCCCTCGATCATCGGCAGCACCCCGCCCAGGCCGGTCGTCGAGGGGGTCGTGAAGTCCTCTTCGCCGCGCCGGTTTCCGTCCAGCAGCAGCCCCTGCCCGTTCTCGAACAGCACGGTCCCGAAGCCCTGCAGGTACGCCTCGCGGCGCACAGGGCACAGCCTCGCCAGCAGCTCGCAGTCCTCCAGGTAGTGCTGCAGCAGCCCTTCCTCGAACCAGACCTCCCAGACATCGCCCGCAGCCAGCCCGCACTCCCGCATCCGCCCGGCACAGTAGCCGTCCCGGATCCCCCGCAGGTACCTGGCCCGCCCTTCCCGGTCCATCGCGAGAAAATCTCCCAGCGCCACCCCCGCCCCGCGCTGATACCGCAGCACGGTCTCCCAGATGCCGAAGCCGCAGCTGTTGTGCTGCCCTTTTTTCACTTGGGTCATCTGGTTCACCAGCACGTCGTAAGGCGTCGTGAACCGGCACCCGGGATGGACCGATGCCGCCGGTGCCCGGTCCATCGCCGCCAGTTCCTCATATTCCCGCACGAACTGCATCGGATTCACCAGGAACTTCGGTCCGAAATAGCTCTCCGCGCCCTGCAGCGAAGCCGAACCGAAGTGCTTGAACACATGCCGCCGCCCATCCGCCAGTTCCACCGTGTGGCCCCGCTGCGGTCCGCCGTTGGTCAGCACCGTGACGCAGGATGTGTTGGCGCCTGCAGCTTCCGCCCCGAAAAAATCCGTCGCCAGCCCCTTCCCTTCATCGCCGTAGGAAGCTCCGATGATCACCCGGATGTTCTGCATGCTGTCCTCCTTTCTCGACGCCGCACTCCGCGAGGCAGGCGACGATCTCCTTCGGAAGGGCGTCCAGCGTCGCGATCCGGAGACGGTCCCCCAGAAGCTGTCCGAAGCTGTTCTCAATGCCCTTCCTATACCTGGCGAAGCAGTCCTCCCGGTCATCGATGGCGATGTGGAAGATGTCGAACTTCTCTGCTGCCTCCGCATAGAGTGCGCGTGTCTCCACATCTCCCTGCAGCGCATCCCCTGTCAGGTCCTGCAGCCGCTCGCCGGGCAGGTAAGGATTCAGCGGCTCGTCGCCGAGAGTGATGATCACGCCCTTCTGCCCGCGCTTGTGGCAATCCAGCGCCGTGTGGTGCAGGCCCATGTACCAGGCCGCCGTATAGGACTCGAAGGCGTTCCCGCCTCCGCCGCGCTCGAACCAGATCCTGTCCAGGTGCTCCGCGACCCGGATGTCCGACTCGAACTGGGAGATCTGGATCGGCGCCCGGTCATAGGCGAGATCGCCGATGCCCATCACCATGAATTCCACGTCCCGGAACCTGCCCAGCACATCCGTCATGATCACGTTCAGCGCCGACGCGGTCCGCAGCAGCGCACCGCCCATGGACCCGGTCACATCCAGTGCCAGGATCACCGGCTTAGTCGCCGGATGCTCCGCGCTGTCGCAGCACTCCCGCATGACTTTGTAAGGATCCAGCGCCGGATCCAGCCCCCGCGCCTTGTACATGTCCTGCGCCCCGCGCATCCCGGAAGTGTCGACGCGGCCGTCGAAGGTCACCTTCCTCCCGAACCTGACCGAATACGCCTCAAAGTCGCTCCTTCTCCAATATCCTCCGCCCATGCCGGACCTCCTTTCCTGTTTGTTGGTTGGCCGTTTGTTATAGTCACTTTGACTATATTCATGCTAGCATGCAGTATTCCCTGTGTCAAGCACATTTATAGTCTAATTGACTATTTTTAGGAAGTCCGGATCCATGGTGCGCAATTACCATTTTGCCTTCCCCTTCGGGATATGTTAGTATAATCCTGCGCAAGACAGGAGGTATGTATATGCGTCTTTTATTCATCCGTCACGGAGAACCCGATTACGAACTCGACAGCCTGACGCCCCGCGGCAAGCTCGAGGCAGAGGCGCTGGCGAAGATCGCGCCTTCGCTGCACATAGACCACGCCTATGTGTCCCCGCTGGGCCGCGCGCAGGAGACCGCTTCCTACACTTTGAACAGGCTCGGCATGACCGCCGAGACCCTGCCCTGGCTGGAGGAATTCACCGCCAGGATCGATTCGGCGCTCGTGGCGCCGGAGACCGGGCTGCCGGAGCTGCAGGGCTCCTTCCACCCCTACTACAACGAAGACGGCACCCCGAGAAAACGCGGCATCTGGGACATCTACCCCGCCTATTACTGCGGCCATCCGGAGTACCGCGATCCGGTGGGCTGGGTGGGGAGCGCCATCACGCAGCACTCCGACCAGGTCGAGACGCTGGACCGCGTCTGGAAAAGCTTCGATGACCTGCTGGCGCAGCACGGCTACGTGCGCGACGACAAGGCGGGCGCCGGCATCTACCGCGCAGAGCGCCCCAATGACGAGACGATCGCCTTCTTCTGCCATTTCGCGATCACGTCCGTCTTCCTGTCCCGCCTGTGGGGCACGTCGCCCTTCATGCCGATGCAGGCACTGTGCATGGCGCCGTCCTCCGTCACGGAGCTCGTCACCGAGGAGCGGCAGGAAGGCATCGCCGTCTTCCGTGCCCTGCGGATCGGGGACATCTCCCACCTCGCGATGGCCGGACTCCAGCCCTCGTTCTACGCCAGATTCTGTGAACTCTACAGCAACAAAGAGGAGCGGCACTGAGTGCCGCTCCTTCGTGTTTAGATTCCGTGGACTAGTCGAGCCGGGCGGACCTGCTGCCGCTGCCGGCCCGCCCCCCGGCTTACAGCCCGTCCGGAAAGCTCGTGAATGTGATTTCCTCCTGCGCCGGCAGTCCCAGCTGCTCCCTCCCGAGCGCGATGCTCTTCATGAGGAAGGACATGTTGCGGGCCAGAATGCGCATACATTGCAGGCCTTCCAGGTCCTTCTCCACATCCTCCGCGGTGAAGCCGTGCACCTGGTTCCAGTAGCGGGAGGACGCCACGGGCATCTCGGAGATCGTGAAGTACTTGTTGAGCTCGTCGAAGGTCGCCGTGTTGCCGCCGCGCCTTGCGGACACGACTGCGGCGCCGACCTTCATGCGCAGGGACTTCTGCTTACTGTAGAACAGTCTGTCGAGGAAAGAGACGAGCGTCCCGTTGGCAGACCCGTAGTAGACCGGCGAGCCGACGACCAGGCCGTCCGCCTCCTCCAGCTTCTTCTGCGCCTCGGCGACGATGTCGTTGAAGACGCAATGCCCCAGCTCGCTGCAGCGGCCGCAGGCGATGCAGCCGCGGACATCTTTGTTCCCGATGTGGAGGACTTCCGTCTCCACGCCTTCCTCATGGAAGGTCTTCACCATCTCTTCCAGCGCGCGCGCCGTACATCCTTTTGCATGAGGGCTTCCGTTGATCAGCAGTACTTTCATGCGGGTTCTCCTTCTTTTCAAACGCTTCTAATGACTTCTTTTGTAATGCATCGCTCTTTCAGGAGGCACATCGTGACGCGTCACGAATGCTCGCAGGCATCCGCCAGCTTCGGCGGGCAGCTGCGGGCGCAGCGGACGGAGACGACGTCGTATTTTTTCATTTCCTGCAGGGTCCAGCGGTCTTTTGGATAGACGCGGAGGCGCCGGATCCGGATCATCTTCCGGATGTTGACGTGCTCCTCGCGCCCGTAATACGGGATGTCCGTCTCCAGGATCTCGCAGCGGTAGAGGATCGCCGAATAAGGCGCCCCCACGTACAGGTAGACGATGTCGCCGACCTGCATCCGGTCATTGCCCTGCTTCCACAGGATGACCTCCTCCTCTTCGAAGGCCCGGACCACGTCATAGTACTTGGGGTTGGACGGCACCAGCCAGTTCTGCGCGGTCCCGGACCCTGCGCCGCGCGAGCTCTCTGTGCCCCTCTGCAGGTACCGCTCGATCGTCTGCCGGTCGCAGTCCGGCGCCAGGCTCTGCACATGGGCCAGGATCCGCGCGTAGGAGGCCTCCGGCTGCCGCTCATAGACATGATCCGTAAAAGCAGCCCCCATGAACCTCTCCAGCGTCGAATACTGGGCGATCCCCCAGCCGTATTCTTTTCCGTATCTGTCCCGGGCGTAGACGAAATCGCTGATCAGCAGATACCCCTGCGCCTGCAGGCGGTTCATGCAGGTGTCGAAGCCCTTGCGGCCGGTCTTGCTGTAGCCGCCGGCTTTTTCAGGTCTTTTGAAAGGACCGGGGCCATCGAGTCCGTCAGCTCGAAGAGGTATTTGTCCTGATAAGAGGCCAGCTCGTCCTCGAACCGCGCGTCGAAATCGTACCCGTCCCGCCTCCAGTTGGCGAAGTCCGGAAACCACTCCCTGCTGATGAAGACCGCCTTGCCGCCCAGGAACTTGCCGTAGGCGCAGCCGGTCCCCCAGATCACCGGGCTCTTCCACTCCCAGACGCCCTCCTGGTCGGTGAACCAGGTCTCGGGCGCGGCGTGCTCCTCCACGGACCAGCCGGGGACGGCATTCCGAAAGAGCGGCAGAATCCCGTAGGATTCCACCGCCCGCTCCAGATCCTGTTCCGTATGGATCATAAAATCAAGCATCTTCTTCTCCCTCGGCCTCGATCTCCTTGATCACACACTCATTTCCCCGCAGCAGCCAGGTCTCCCCGCTGTGGCAGTACGGGCACTCCCGCCCGTACTTCACCGTCTCATAGGTCCTGCCGCAGCTGTCGCACCAGGTGACCGCCGGAATGGTCTCGAGGCGCAGCTCGGAGTCCTTCAGGACCGGATGCTTCACCTTGAAATAATTCCAGCAGTCCACGAAGTAGTCCGTCATGATGCCGGACACCTCGCCGACCTGGAGTGTGACGGAGCCGATCTTCGTGAGCTTGTTTTCTTCTGCTGTCTCATCCAGCGTGCGCGCCAGATTGAGGATGATGCCCATTTCGTGCATGGATTCTTACTCTTATTTCTTCGCGACCTTGTTCTTCAGGATCCGGAAACCGCGCTTCGCGGCGTACATGGCCACCTTCGGCAGCTTGTCGTCGCAGGAGACCATGGTGGAGTTCTCCGGCAGGTCGCGCTGCAGGTGGATGGCGTCGAATTCGCAGCGGGTCGTGCAGAGGCCGCAGCCGATGCAGCGGTTGAGGTCGACGTGGGTCGCGCCGCAGGACAGGCAGCGGGAAGCTTCCGCATGGACCTGCTCCTCGGTGAGGGCCAGCCGGACATCCTCGAACGTGGTGACCGGTTTCACGGCCTTGCGGCCGGGCACCTGGCGCTTCGCGCTGTCGAAGCCCTCGAGGACCGCGTCCTCCTTGTCGAGCTGGATGAACTCGCGCAGGTCGCGGGCGATGGTCTGGGACTGTCCGGGATGGACGCTGCGGTGCATGGATTCGGCTGCTTTGCGGCCTTCCGCGATCGCATCGATGGCGAAGCGTGCACCTCCGGCAATATCGCCGCAGACGAAGATGTCCTTCTCGCCGGTCTCAAAGGTGACCGGGTCGTAGATGGCGGTGGCGCCGCGGCGCGTCTCGACCGCCGTGCCTTCCAGCAGGCCGCCCCACTCGGCGGACTGGCCGATCGCCTGCAGGACTGTCCCGCACTCCAGCGTGATGGTGTCATTCTCATCATATTCCGGGGCAAAACGATGCGCCTCATCAAACACACGCGTGCAGCGCTTGAAGACGATGCCGGTGACCTTCCCGTCTTCGGACAGCACTTCCTTCGGGCCCCAGCCGTTCATGATCGTGATGCCTTCTTCGCGGGCTTCCTCGACTTCGTCGGCCGCTGCGGGCATCTCGGCCGCGCTCTCAAGACAGAGCATGGTGACCTTGCCGCCGGTCGTGCGGGCCGCCGTGCGGGCCACATCGATGGCGACGTTGCCGCCGCCGACCACGACCACGTCGCCGTCCAGGCGGATCGTGTGGTCCTGGTTCACGCGCTTCAGGAAGGAGACGCCGGACTCGACGCCGGGCGCATCCTCGCCCGGGACGCCGGTCTTGCGGCCGCCCTGCAGGCCGATGGCGACGCAGAAGGCCTTGTAGCCCTGGTCGCGCAGCTGCCGGATGGTGAGATCCTTGCCGATCTCCACGCCGCAGCGGAATTCCACGCCCATGGTGCGGAGGACGTCGATCTCGGCTTCGAGGACGTCCTTCTCCAGACGGAAGGACGGGATGCCGTTGAGGAGCATGCCGCCGGGACGGCTCTCCTTCTCAAAGACCGTGACGTCGTAGCCGTGCTTGCGCAGGTAATATGCGCAGGTCATACCGGCCGGGCCGGCGCCGATGACGGCCATCTTGTAGTCGGGGCCCCACATGCCGCCGTCGTCTTTCTCGCAGATCGGGATGAAGCGGTTCTCCGCCTTCAGCTCCTGGGCCGCGATGAATTTCTTGATCTCATCGATCGCGATGGGCTGGTCGACGTCGCCGCGCGTGCAGACGTCCTCGCAGCGGCGGTTGCAGACCGCGCCGCAGACAGCCGGGAAGGGGTTGTCCTGCTTGATCAGCTTCAGGGCGTCCATGTAGCGGCCGTCGGCGGCCATCTTCACATAGCCCTGCACCGCCAGATGGGCGGGACATGCGGTCTTGCAGGGCGCCGTGCCGCTGTCGTAGCAGTTGATCTTCGCGTCCTCGCGGTAGTGGATGTTCCACTTGTCGGCGTTCCAGGACTCCGCATCCGGAAGCTCGGAGACAGGGTACTCGATGCCCTTCTTCGAACAGAGCTTCTGGCCGAGCTTGGCGGCGCCGACAGGACATACTTCCACGCACTTGCCGCAGGCGACACATTTCTCCGTCTCGACATGCGCGCGATAGGCGCTGCGGGACAGGTTGGGCGTGTTGTAGAGCTGGGACGTGCGCAGGGCGTTGCAGACGCCGGCGGCGCAGTTGCAGATCGCGACGATCTTGTCCTCACCGTCGATGTTCGTGATCTGGTGGACGAAGCCGTGGCGCTCCGCGCGCTCCAGGACCTCCAGCACCTCGTCGTAGGACAGGTACCGGCCCATGCCGCGGTCCACGCAGTACTCGGCCATGTCGCCGATGCCGATGCAGAACTCGCCGTTGATCTGGCCCGAACCCTCGCCGCGCATCTGCTGCTGCTTGCGGCAGGTGCACTGGCCGACGCTGTACTTGTCATATTTGTTCAGCCAGTGGGAGATGTGCTCCACGCTGACGGACTGGTTCTCGTGCTCGATCGCCTTCTCCACCGGGATGACGTGCATGCCGACACCGCCGCCGCCCGGAGGCAGCATCGGGGTCACATCCTCGAGCGGCATCTGGGTCATCAGGTTGAAGAACGTGGCAAGGTTCGGATGCTGCGCCGTCAGCTCGTCGTTCATCATCATGAACTCGGCGCTGCCGGGGACGAAGATCGGCACGTTGTACTGTTTATGCCGGTCCGCGTTCTCGCGGTTCATCTCGAGCACGCCCACCCAGCAGAGATGGTCGACCATCTTCTGCGTCTCCTCGATGGTCATGTTGTTCATCTTCGCGAGCTGCGGGATGTCGTACGGCTTCCTCGTCTTCTTGAAATTCAGGAGAAAACGTGCCTCCTCCTTCGTCAGCACCTCGTCAAGGGCCCAGTACTCGGGGTCGTCCGTGCCCATCGTGCCGCTGTACTTGACGAGATAGCGGTCGGTGATCATGGTGCCCAGCTTCAGGATCAGCTTCTCCTTCTCCTTGTCCGGCGCCTGATAGTTCGGGTCCTGGACGAAGTCTCTCTCGTTGACCATGCGGTTCTTGTGCGGTTTCATGTTGCTCCCCTCCTGTAGATTTCGATTGTCAGCTTCCGAAGCAGCACCCAGTCTCAGAATTCCTGCGGAATTCTGAGACTGTGGGCGGACAGAGGCGCTTCGCGCCTTGTCCGCCCAGGCACGCACCGTCTGGCCGCAGCCATGTATAAATACATGTCTGCAGCCACCCGGCGCGTGCCTGGGTGCTGATTTTATTACCAGTTCTTGCCCTCGTAGTTTCCGTAGCCGCCGTCGTCCTCGCGTTCGCGGTATTCTTTCTGCTTCTGGGCTTCTTCCTGTTCCTGCATGGACTGCTGTTTCTGCCGCTTCATCTTCTCTTCGATCTCGCGCTCGCGGGCCGATTTCTGCTTGTCCTTCTGATCCTGCTGCTGTTGCTGTTGCTGCTGCTGCTCCTCCTGCTCCTGGTCCTCGGAATCCTGGTTCTCCTTCTGCTGCTGGAGCTCCTCGATCATCCGGTCGATCTCCTCGCGGAGCTTCTGGGCCTCGGGGTCGTGGCCGTCCGGGCCTTCGTCCGCGGCGCAGCCCTCCTCCGTCAGCACGAGGCGGGCGGCACGGAGCTGCTGGATCGCCTTGTCGATCTTCTTGTCGGTGCCCAGGTCGTCGAAGTCGATCTTGTGGAGCATCGCGAGCGCCAGGTTGACGCGGATGTCGCACTCGCGCCCGTCCGCGGGGTGGTACTGCAGCGCGCGCTGGTACTGGTCGATCGCCTCGTCGTACTGCTCCCGCTTGTAGTAGGCGTTGCCCATATTGTAGTGGGGGACGTAGCCTTCCGGCGCGTTCAGGATCAGCAGGCCCTCTTCCGCGGACGGTTCCGGCGTCCCTTGCTCCAATGCCCCGGCAAAAGCAGCATTCATCGCGATGCGCACGCCGAGAAAGATCGCGAAGAGCGCAGCCGTCACGCCCCCTGCCGCCAGGAGGATCCGAATGATCCCTTTTCGGTTCTGTTCTCTAGGTTCCATCGATCTCCTCGTTCACATCCTGCCTGTCCGGCGCGCCGTCAGGACCGCCTCCGCCATGAGCAGCAGCCCCAGCGGAAGGGCATAGTAGTAATACAAGTCCTCATAGACGACCGCCCGCTTGCTGTCGTGGGACGGCGCCGCACCGGTGCGGATCGCGTCCGTGAGGTAGCGCACGTTGTTCATGCTTTCCATGTGGATGTAGTCGATCTCCAGGTCGTCCGCCAGGAGCCGCAGGTTCGCCTCGTCGATCCGGGAGACGGCGTCCTGGTAGGTCTCGTAGTCGTAGACTGTCGACCCGTAGCCGTCCTTCATTTTGCCGCCGGTCTCGGTCCCGTAGCCGAGCACCGCGCCGTTGTCGATGTACTGGGCCAGCTCCTTGAAGTTGAACGTCGCGTCCTCGTCCGTCTCCTCCCCGTCCGAGAAGAAGAAGACGATCGTCTGCCGGTCCTCCTTCTTCGAGGAGGAGATCAGCAGCTCCTCCATCGCCGTGTAGGGCGTCTGCAGGTTGCTGCCCTTCGCGTAGTAGGTATCCGGGATCGAGATCGTGTCCAGCGCGTCCTGCACGTTGTCGCGGTCCTGCGTGAACGGCGCCAGGATCCTGGCCGTGTTGTCGTAGCGGATGAGGCCGAAGTTCGCCCCCTGCAGCTGGTCCATGATGAACCGGCAGTCGCTGCGGACGCCGGACATCCGCGTCTTTCTCCCGTCGTAGTCCTGGGCGTACATGCTGATCGTGTCGTCGACGACGAAGAGCACGTCCAGGTTCTTGGTCTCCACTTCCATCTCGCTCTTCTCGCGCATCGGGCGCATCCCGATGATCCCCGCGAGCAGCACGACCGCGAGCACGCGCGCGCAGGACAGCACGGTCCCTATGGGATCCCGCATCCGCCTGATGGCCCGCACCCAGAAGAAAATGAGGCACACCGCCAGCACCGGCAGCAGGATGACAGGCGGGAGGATCGGTTCGTAGTGCATACTCACGCCCCTCCCTTCTACCTGCGCAGGATCACGCGCGTGATCCCCGCCGCTGCCAGAAAGACGACCAGCAGAATGTACGGCACCGCCGGCTGGTCGGTCTCCCGGGTCACCGTGATCTCCGCCACCGCCAGCGCTTCCCGCTCCTGGATCCCGGCGACGATATCGCTCACGGACGTCTCCTGCCCGGCCAGATAGAAGTATCCGCCGGTCCGCTCCACATTTCTCTTGAAGTCTCTCAGGCAGGCGTCGTAGTCGTCGCCCTCATTCGTCGAATCGAACTTCGTACTCTCCGGAAAGACCCCGTACACCGTCACGTCATTCTTCGCACATAATGCGCACGCCTCCTCCAGCTCCAGCAGCGGCTTCGTCAGCGCCTGCTCGCTGTTGTCGGTCGCCATGATCACGCACCGCGTCCGGTCCGCAGCATCATCCAATCCGGGAAAACTGTACAGGCACGCCGCCAGCCCCTCGCCGATCAGCGAGCTCCCGCGGCGGTAGTTCTCGATGAGCGTCCCCGCCTCCGTGTCGCCCAGGATCTCCTGGAGCTCGTAGTAGCGGTCCATTTTCTCATCGGGGATCTCGTAGAGGTAGGTGTAGTCCCCGAAATCCTGCATATATTCGCCCTGCAGGCGGAAATATTCCTTCAGCGACTCCAGCCTGGAGATGACGAAGTCGTAGTCGTCCGTCATCGGCACGTAGAGCACCGTCGACGTGTTGAAGATCGAGATGCCGAAGCGGTCCCCTTCGAGGCCCGCGACCACTTCCTCGAGGCTGTCCACCAGCTCGTAATTCAGTTCATAGATCGAATAGGAGACGTCCAGGCAGAGGAAAATATCCCGCTTCTTCACCCCGCTCACGACCGTCTCGGTCTTGTAGGGGCGGGCGAGCAGGATCAGCGTGCACACAGCCGCGCACAGCAGGCTCACTTCCATGACGACCGCCAGGATGCGGTACGTCGTGCGCCGGCGGACGTACTCCGGCAGATTGCGGACGGCCTCCGTGCCGGCGGCCAGTCTGCCGCCGAGGTAGGCGTCGCCTTTTTTGCGCCTGATCAGGTGTGCTGCGGCCGTGAGGATGGCCAGCAGCGGCAGCCCGACAAGCAGCCAGATCGGATGTTTCAGGACCATGACAGAATGACTTCCTTCGTCTTCGCGAGCGCCGCCTGCGCGTTGGCCCGCGACCTCGGTGCGAATTCCGGTTTGTAGTAACTGCTGACGAGACCCGTCAGCGCGGGGATGCCCACTTTCCGGATCTCCGTGAGCGTGAACTCGTGCACATGGATCCCGGTCATCTCAAACACGAACATCCGCAGGATCCCGCTCATCTCCTGGAAGGCCTCGCGCTCCGAGATTCCCCCGCTCTGCAGCTTCCGGTCCACGGCGTCCAGCTGCGCGGCGTAGGTCCGCCGCTGCTTCTCCCGCCAGGCCGCGTCCTTCACGACCTCGCGCGCCTTCTTCGGTTCCCTGCGGATGCTGCGCACGAGCAGTGCGATCATCAGCGCCGCCGCCACCGCGCAGACCAGCGCGATCACCGTCCATCTCGTCATATAGAGCATGGGCGGCTGCAGCTCAACCGTAACTTTCATGCCGATACCTCTCGAACAGATCCAGCGTTCGCTCCAGGATCTCACTCTCCCGCTCCACGACGGCCATCGCCCCGCGGCTCCGCCGCAGCCTCGCGCGCGCCTCCGCGAGCGTCTTCTCCCGCTCTCTCCGCTCCGCCGCCTGCAGATCCTTCCCGGCCAGCACGAAGGCATCCTCATACCGGTCCGCATCCAGATCGAATGTCTGCCCCGCCAGCATCCGCTCGCGGAAGCTGCGGAGGGCGGTGAGGACAGAGTGCAGGCCTGCGGGGGCTGGGCCGGCGGCAGTGCCGGCTGCGGTCGCAGTGCCGGCGCCTGCTGTTGCTGCTCCTGCTGTTGCTGCGCCAGTCGCTGCTGCTCCTCCCGCGGCTTTCGCCGCTGTGACAGGCTTCTTTTTCCACGCCGCGAAGCTTGTTCCCTGCTGCTCCCCGTCGAAGCCTCCCGTCAGCATCACGTCTTCCATGCAGAGCACGAGCAGGTCGTTGTTGACCGTCAGCCTGCGCAGCCGGTGCTCGTCCATGTGGCCGAGGCCTGCGCGGTCGGTCAGGATGACCAGGATCTTCTTGCGCAGATCCAGCTCCGCGGCCCGGTCCATCACCTTGCCCAGGTCCGTGTAGGGCGGCTGGTCCTGCCGGTAGGCCTGCATGATATTTCTGTAGCCGTGCAGGAGGGTCTCGAGGTGCGTCTTGCCGGTACGGAAGCCGCTGAATTCCATCCCGCGCGCACTGCCGTACAGGAAGGCGAAGTCCGCCCCCTGCCCTTCCATCAGGTACGCGATCATGCCGGCCGCCATCAGCGCCGTCTCCCATTTCACGTCCCCGGAGGGCATATGGCCGAGCATCCCCCTCCCGCTGTCGGGAATGAAGAGCACGTTGTGCCGACGCTCCGCCATGTAGCGGCGGATCAGCGTTTTGCCCGTTCTCGATGAGGACTTCCAGTCGATGTCATGCACATCGTCGCCGGGCACGTACTCCTTCAGATCATCAAATTCCAGGCTCCGGCCCCTGTAGACCGACCGGAATGAGCCCTCCAGAATATTGGACGTCCGCCGCCTCGTGTAGAGCGAGATCGCTGCGCGGATCTTATCCAGATAGTCGTAGTTCATGTGTTGCTCCCGGCTTTCCTCACGGTGTCCTCACGCTCCCCACCAGCTGGTCGATGACCGTCTCCGGGGCGAGGCCGTCGGCGACGGCGGCGTAGGAGAGGTTGACGCGGTGGCGCAGGACCTGGTGGCGCATGCGCTTGACGTCATCCGGGATGACGTAGGTGCGGCCCTGCATGAGGGCGACAGCCTTCGCGATGCTGAGGAAGGCGATCGTCGCGCGGGGGCTGGCGCCGATGCGGACGTAGCCGCGCATGTTTTCAGGAAGCACGTCGTCAGCGTGCCGGGTGACATCGACGATCTGGGCGATGTATTTCTTGATGGCTTTGTCGGCATAGACCTTCTGGACGATCTCCTGCACGCGGTCGATGTCCGTGATCTTCAGGACCGCGGGCTGCCTGGCAAAAGCACCGCTCTCGATCCTGTTCAGGATCTCCATCTCCTCCTCGGGCGAGGGGTAGCTGATCTTCTCCTTGATCATGAAGCGGTCGGTCTGCGCCTCGGACAGCGGGTAGGTGCCCTCCTGCTCG
>DFIR01000063.1:0-34113 GCA_002372815.1 Lachnospiraceae bacterium UBA3692 | reverse complement strand
CCCTCCTGCTCGATGGGGTTCTGCGTCGCGATGACGATGAAGATGTCCTCCGGCATCCGGTAGGACACGCCGCCGATCGTCACCTGCCGCTCCTGCATCGCCTCCAGCATGGCGCTCTGCGTCTTGGCGCTCGACCGGTTCACCTCGTCGAGCAGCACGAAATTCGCGAAGACCGGTCCGAAGATCGTCTCGAACCGCCCGGTCTCCTGGTGATAGATCTGCGTGCCGATGATATCGCTCGGCAGCAGGTCCGGCGTGCACTGGATCCGGGAGAACTTCCCGTCCACCGCGTCCGAGATCGCCTTGGCTGCCGTCGTCTTCGCCAGTCCGGGGACCGACTCCAGCAGGATGTGCCCGTCCGCCAGGATCCCGGCGATCAGCGACAGCTTCAGCATCTGCTGTCCCACCACACGCGTCTGAAAATAATTCGCCAGACTGCGGATCGCGCCCTGCGAGTAGTCAAATTCCTCCCGGGTGATCTTCGGATCCGAGCTCTGCCACTTATTGCCTGTGCTTTCTGCCATTTTCTCTACTCCTACTCCTTCTGCCGGAGCGTGCTCCGTGTACTTCTGTGCCGCATGCGAACCGTTTTCGCATAGACTCTCTCACTTTCCCATTCTAAAGGCAAACGCCCCCGCACGCAAGTTCCGCCCGATTTCTCTTCTCGTTCCATTGTCTCTGCCCGCCTCCGATGCTACAATGAATAAGGAACCGCCATCGCTGCTCCGGGGGAAGCAGCCGGGGCAACTGTCAACGATTCCAGGGGGTGTCATTATGGAAAACTGTGTCGAACTGTTGGAAGAGATTCTCACTTATACCGTAGAGACCTGCACGATCCTGCTCGAGATGATCGGCATCTTCATTCTGGTCTTCACGGCGCTCAAATGCTTCTACCTCTGGACCAAGAAGGGCGACGACGTCCGCATCGAGCTCGGCCAGGGCATCGCCCTCGCCCTCCAGTTCAAGATGGGCGGCGAGGTCCTCAAGACCGTCATCGTCCGCGAGTGGAAGGAGCTCGGCATCCTCGGCGCCATCATCCTGCTCCGCGGCATCCTGACCCTCATCATCCACTGGGAAGTCGAAAGCGAAAAGGCCGAGAAACGCGAAGAGGAAGAAGAACTCCGCCGCGAACTCGAAATGAAAGTCCTCGCCAAAGCCGCCGGCGTAGATGCACTGCCCGAGAAGTGAGCTGGCGGGCCTAATGAACTGGCGAGCGAAATGAGCTGACGGGCGAAATGAATATTACAAGCAAGGAGGTGCCGCATTTTGAGCAATGCAGCACCTCCTTCTTTATGAGTAGATTCGGTTATTGGCCGTATTTTCGTTTATTACTATGCGTATATTTCTGTTTCGAACCCGAAAGCATCCTAAATGAATTGTTTCCATTGTTCAGGATTATTTCCGAAGCCGGTATTGCATCCTAAACTGCTCGCTTCCTTCATCCAGGATTATTTCTGAAGCTGAAATTGCATCCCGAACTGCTCTCTTCCTTCATTCGGGATTATTCCTGAAGCCGAAATTGCATCCCGAACTGCTCTCTTCCTTCATTCGGGATTATTCCTGAAGCTGAAATTGCATCCCGAACTGCTCTCTTCCTTCATTCGGGATTATTTCTGAAGCTGAAATTGCATCCCGAACCGCTCGCTTTCTTCATCCAGGATTATTTCTGAAGTCGGAATTGCATCCTAAACAGACTGCTTCCCACATTCTGGATGATTAGTGAGACAAGTATCTCATCCCGATATTACTGCCTCGGCCGCATTGCGACCTCACCGGTGTCTTCCGGCAGTTCGCCGAGAAGTTCGGCGTAGTGCAGGCGCTGGCCGATCCGTTCCGTCTCGGCCTTCATGTCGAAATATCTGCGCATATTGCCTTCGGTATCCCACCAGGTGTCGAAGGCTTCTTTTGTGTCGCGTCCGCTGCGCAGTTCCATCTCCACAAGAAGATCTGTCATCTGATCCTGCAGCTGCTCCAGACGGCGGAGGCAGGCCCGATATTCACCGCGTGTCATGTATCTTTATCCTCCTCCGGCATCACCTCCCGGAACAGATCCTCCAGCGTGTCCAGATATCTCTCCTGCGGATCCGCCGTGTAGATGCGTGTCACATTGACGCTGCTGTGGCCCAGCAGGTCCGCCAGTCCGGTCAGATCCCTGGTCCTATTATAGTACATCCGGGCAAAGAAATGGCGGAAATTGTGAGGATATGCTTTTTCTTCAGGCACTCCGGACTTCCGGGCGAGCACCTTGAGTGAGCGGTAGAAGTTGCTGCGGTTGATGGGACGCCGGCCTTTCGTCAGGAAGATCTCTCCTTCTTTCAGGTCCCGGTTATGAATGTAGTCCAGAAGGAGCATCTGCAGCTGCCGGGGGAGGAGGATCCGGCGTGTTTTGCCTTTGTTGCGGATCTCCACGATGCCTTTGTTCACACTCTCGACCGTGAAGAAATGCAGCTCACTGACACGCGCCCCGGTAAAGGCCAGCGCCATCATGCTCAGTCCGGCGATGTTTCTGCTCTGCATTCCGCAGGCCGCCATCCGCCGTACTTCCTCCACCGTCAGTTCCCGCCGGTCGAACCGCACATGGGCATGCTGGTCCCTGAGGTGCCGCACCAGCAGATCCTCCCTGCCCATGTACCGCAGAAAGGCATTCACCGACGCCAGCATTGTATTGACGCTGCCCGGCGCATATTTATGCTCCAGCTTATCCTTGTACAGCAGCACCAGTGACTTCTCCGACCGCTTCCGGACCTGCAGGGTCTCCCCGTCATCCCCCGCCTGTTCCTGCATGTTCTGCCTGCAGAACGCCAGAAACCGCCTCGCATCCCGCACATACCTCTCGATCGTCGCTGCGCTCCGCTCCTGCTCGTACAGGTACAGGCGGAACTCTTCCAGAGCTTCCTCCGTCGGCACAGCCGTGATCCTTCCCGGCGGTTTCCAATTACTATCCATCACGTGAACCACGGCCTTTCAAAAATCTGACAACTCTGGTCGTTAGTGACCTGTTAGTAGATTTTGGGTTATTTCTGTTCCTTTTTGATGGAATAATATCGGAATATTATGGAATTGTAAAGACTGTACAGGGATTTATGCAAGTTTTATGCAGGAGGACGGTTCTCCACGGACCGCGCAGGGACCGCGCAGGGGACGGTTCTCTGCGCGGTGTGTATACAATCCGCGCAGAGAACCGTCCCCTGCGCGGTCTTTCTGCGGTCGGAAATGTCCTGCATCTTGACCATGTCACGTTATCGTGATATTCTGTGTATATAGAAGGAGGTCTCCCATGTTTCATAAAATTAAAAGTGTCACCCCACTGCCAGACTATATGCTCACCATTCAGTTTTCTGAAGGTGTAACAAAACGCTATGACATCAAGCCGCTGTTTGAAAGCTTTCCCATGTTCCTTCCATTGAAGGAACACCCGGACCTGTTCTCTTCTGTGACTGTAGATATCGGCGGTTATGGCATCATCTGGAACGATGACATCGACATTGCGTGTGATGAGCTCTTCCTTCACGGCGAGACTATCCAAACGCCCTTCGATGGCCTGATGGCATTCAGCGACGCCACGCAGCTATGGGGACTCAACGAGAGCACCCTTCGAAAAGCAATCGCTTACGGGAAACTGATCAACGGTATCGACGTCTGCAAATTCGGCAAGCAATGGGTTATCTCTTGTGAAGCGATGGAACGTGAGTATGGGGCGCCGAAGGCTGCCGGTTGATCTCGCCTGGATATTGTCGGGGGGATACCTGCCCCTTCGCACAGAGCAGCCGCGCAAAAGGAACAAGTCATCCTTTGCGCGGCTGCTCTTTATATGATGGAGTATGGGATACCTCGTAGTTCTTCACTCCAGCACATCGATCGGCAGCTCGATATCCTCTTCCTCCGCAGGTTCTGCTGCCGGAAGCGCCTGTGGTGCAGCCTCTTCGGCTGTGCCCAGATCCGTGTCGATCGCGGTGCTGTCGTCTGCGCGTGTATCCTCGGGGACAGATGCACCCTCGCCGGAACTGCTGTCATCCTCAGAGATCTGGTCCGCCGTAGATATTTCCGTTCTTTCCCCGGTGCTCTGCCCGGCTGTGGTCCGCTCAGTCACTTCTTCCGCCGCCTGCTCTTCCCCCGAAGGCTCTGCTGTCTGCGTCTCTGCTGCTGACTTCGCAGCGGGCTGCCCCTCTCCCCCGTTTCTGAAGAAGAACATCGCCAGCCCGCAAAGGAGCAGGATCGCGCAGAGAACCGTCCCCTGCGCGATGATCCTCGCGGTGCGCCCGGGCTTCATCTGCCTCATCTTCCCTTCACAGCCAGATAGGCTTCCGCTGCCCGGTTATAGAGGCAGAGGCTTCTGCAGGTGTCGATCAGCGCCTGGCTGTACTTGTCGGTCCCTGCTTTCAGGATGTTGCGGACGTAGGTCATGGCGCCGTATGTCACGGAGCCGCTGTTGCCGCTGCCGTCCGAAACCGTGACGGTGTAGAGCACGTCCAGATCCTGCGCGCGCACGTTGTTGATCTCGATGCAGTAGCGGCCGTTCTTCAGGACCGGCGTATAGCCGCCGGCGCCATTCACCTGGAAGGTGTATTCGGAAATGTCGTGGCCCTCCTGCAGCTCGAAGTGGAACCGCAGCACGGTCTCGGACTTGAGAGACAGGTTCGCCCCGTAGAGCGTAATCCCTTCCGGCATCTCCGTCTTGGACGACTGATAGGCGGAAAGGTCCTCCGGGGTCAGCGCCTCCGCGGCATCGGTGACATCCGCATTATCAAGACCGGCGTCCGCAGGATTCGCGGTGTTGTAATTCAGATACGCCTGCGCATTGGCTCCATAAAGCATCATGACGCGGACCAGGTATTTCAGTTCCGCCGAAGAAGTCTCCTTCGCAAGGATGTTGTCGGCATATTTGCGGATGCTGTATGTGTGCGGCTCCTCTGCGTAGTCCGTCCCGAGGGCCTGCACCACGATCTGGTCCTTCATCTGCTTGGCCGCGACGTAGCAGGTGAATTTGTATAATGTTTTTCCGGATACGCTCGTGGTGTCGATCGCGGCATCCGAAAGGGAGAAAGTCTGCGCCGCCCCCTCCCCGACCGTGACCTGCACAGCCGCGCCGGGGTCCCCGAGCATCTCATCCGTGAACTCATAGTAGAAGTTCACGCCGATGTCGCCGGTCAGGCGCAGGCTCGCGCCGTACAGAGAGGCCGGTTCCGGCTCCTCGACCGGTGTATTCTGCCCGTAGTCCAGGGCGGAGAGCGTCAGGTCAGTATCCGAATAGAGCGCTTTGGTCTCTTTATCATATGTGTAGCTGATCGAACCGGCGGGATAAATGGTCGTCGAGATGCTCCCGTCCGGATTCGTCACCGACTCCTCCCGCTTCTCCCAGCTGAGAGAATAGCCGTCAGCGACGTTCCCGCTCATTCCCTTCAGAAACAGCTTGCCGTCACTGCCGACGCTTCCCTCGTCGGAGTTCGTGATATCGGCGATATAGTTGTACCCGTCATCCATGTGGACGATGTTCCACTTATGTGCGCCTGCTCCGGTCCCGCCGTTCATCGTTCCCGTCACACAGTAGACCTTGATCCTACTGCTGGCAAAATCCGTGTGATCACACAGATACTGGAATGCCTCCGAGTACCCCTCGCACACAACGTTGGTATCCGGATCCTCGTCAAAAACATAGATGAGCGCCCACGGCCCGCGGTCCTCATAAGTGTCGGAATGCGCCGCCGCATCACGATTATAGACGACGAGATCACAGATCTTCTCCTTGTAGTAAAGGAGCTTCTCTGTATCTGTCTTCCCGGCCGCCTCTGCGATGATCCTGTCCGCGCAGGCTTTCGCCGCGGAAGCCTGTCCGGTAAGCTCCGTGTTCACCGAGTACGGATCTGCCGCATCCGCCCTGTACTTGCTCTCGACGGTGAAGCGGAAGGCGATCCTGTCCGTAGTGAAAAATAAGTAGTCTCCATCCGTAGAGTATCCGGCATCCCCGTGTTTCGTTTCTCCGGAAGCCCAGTAAAATTCATACGGGCAGTCTGCCATCAGGCAGGCTTTGATCTTCGAGAAGTCATAAGGCAGAAGGCTATGGATCTTGTCTTCAAGTTCCGGATTCCATTCCTCCGTCTCCCAGTCATAGATATACTCCAGCCCCAGTTCTGCTGCCGTATATCCATTCTCTTCTCCGCTCCGGACACCGAGATCCGCAAGAGACACCTCGACGATCGACGAAGCTCTCTGCCCGTCCGCGATCTCCGCCGCAGCGGTCCGGATCGCATCATAGATGACCCGGTCCTGGCCTGTCAGCCTTGCGCCGGTGTTCCGGGCCGCCTTCAGCTTGACAGAAGGTGCCGGGGCAGTGCTGCCGTAGAAAAGCTTCTGCGCATACTGCTCCCACAGGTCCGAAGTGCCTTCGCTGAACAGGTCGTCATACCTGGGCTCTGTTTCTTTCTGCACTTTCACATGCTCTTCCGCAGAAGGGAGGGATGTCTCCGCCTCAGAGACTGTCTCCTTCTCTGTCTGCTCCGCAGGATCCTGCGCCTCTTCGGCGGGAAGTTCCGCAGGCGCCTCTTCAGACGGTGACTCCGCAGCCTGTTCCACAACCTCCGCCCCGGAAACGACGGCCGACATCTGACACATGATCAGAGAGACTGCCAGCAGACATGTGAGCCATTTCGTTCCTTTGCTCATGTGATCTTACCCCTTTCCCTTGTGTGAAGCCCATTAACGAACTGCAAAAATGCCGTACCACCACTCCGGAGTGGTGCGGCATCCGTTCCTTCTCCCCTGCCGGGAAGAAGCGCGTCTTGTTGTTCAGGAGCACTTACATCTCCGTATCGATATCTGTGTCGTCTCCGGGACTCGTCGTGATCACATCCGCTGTGTCGAAACGGATGATCTCCAACTCCGCGCTCTCGTACTTGTCTCTTTTCATGGGTGGATCTCCTTTCTGTCTCCTTGTGTTCGGACGCGCAGGACTGCGCAGAGAAGGTTGTGAACAGCGGCGCACAAGAACAAGTCGTCCCCTGCGCCGCTGTCCGGTGTATGATAGAGTATGGGATATGGCGTTATAAGCTCATCTGTCTTCTCTGTGCCTGCGGAACAGCCCAAAGACAACCAGAAGCACTCCCAGGCCTCCGAGGACCCATACAGGCAGCCACTGCTGGCCGGTCTGCGGGATGCGGTCGGTGGTCGTCACCTCTGTGGTGACGGTAGTGGTCGTCTCCCGCTCCGCGATGGGCGGCTTCGGGAAAGCATCGACATTGTACTCCAGAGTTCCTTTCTCGTAATTCTTCGTAGGAACCGTCACGAGGAAAGGATTAATCGGCAGATAACCGGGGGCCGGAGCCGTCTCGACGACCAGATACAGACCGACAGGCAGGTTCGCGAAAGTGACATGACCGTTGTCATCACTCACCTGCACGTCGACAGACGAGGCACCATTTTCCTCTGCTGCGGCCGCCGCCTGCTGCGCGAGATCTGCCGTCAGGTCAGAATCCTCGATCAGCGGCGCAGTCAGTGTCTCGAAGCCGGCTGCGTAGACGAACTTGAACCCGTTGTCCACGACTACATCGGCCACTTTGTAAAGCGTGAGCGTTCCGCCCGGAACGAGCTCCGCTTCCTCCCCATAGATCGTGACACCGATGGAGCCGATCGCGTCGGGATCCAGCATCTCCATGCGGACGCCACTGTCGGATGCACTGCTGTCACTGGTTTCCGCTGCCAGCACCGTCCTGGCCATCCCTGCTGACAGACCGGCAGTCAATCCCACCGCGACCGCAGCCGACGCAATCAGCGCCGTGATCCGCGTCCTCAGGTCCCGTAAGCCTCTATTCATCTCCGTGCTCCTTTCGTGTCTCGTCCTCAGCCGCAGGTATATCACCTTCGGCCATCGATCTCTTATCTCCGGCTGCAGGTCTGTTCTTGTGCCTCCGCATCCGCCGCTCAAGGAACTTCGCGCCGGCCCGGATCGCCTGCGCCGGATCCTCCAGGATCGTGCGCCCGACCTCCGTCGTCACTTCCATCTCCGGCCGTTCCAAATGCCGTTCGCGGTAATAACGATCGGCGGCGGTAACTTTCACCTTTTTCTTCTTCCCTGTCATGAGAAGCATCAGAATGAGCAGCAGCACCAGGATCGGAGCCGCCACGAACGGCGCGATGTAGATCGGACGGATCTGGATCGCGTCCGCCACGACTCTCGCCTCGCCGCTCGCATTCGCGATGCGGTGCGCGCGCACCAGCAGACGATGCGTATTGATGCCATACGGTGTGCATGTTACCAGTGTGACCAGGTCCTGTCCGTCCCGGATCGTCAGCTCCGAAAGATCCGTGGGCTCCACGATGCGGATCTGGTCCACCTGATAGGTCAGTGTCTCATTGAGGATCGACATCGTGAAGGTGTCGCCCTCCTTCATCTTATCCAGATCGGAGAAAAGTCTCGCCGACGGCAGCCCCCGGTGACCGGAGACCACACAGTGGGAACCTTCTCCGCCGACCGGCAGGGACGTCTCCTCCAGATGCCCGATGGCCGTCTGCAGGACCGCTTCGCCGGTCCCGTGGTAGATCGGCAGCTGCACGTCGATCTTCGGGATGTTGATGTAGCCCATGATCCCGGATCCGTCCAGATTCAACAGGGACATATATGTTTCGCTGTTCTCCTCCACAGAGGTGACGTCCCAGCTGATCCCTCGTTCCGCAAGCTGCGCGTTGTAAGCTTCTGCCGCTGCAAGAAGCTCTTCATATTTCGTCGTATCCATCTGCGCCACGGTCTCGGCATATCTCATGATCGCGCGGCTCTGGTGAAAAGAGTTCCAGTAATCACTGAAAGACGGATACGCCAGCAGTGCCAGTCCGACCATCATCACCGCCGTGATGATCAGCGTTACGGCGTGATATTGTATTTTCTTCAGGAGCATGCTGCCGGCGCCGCGTCTCTTTGCGGGGGCTGCTGCAGAGGCGGCACCTCCGGCTGAGGGGCTACGCATGGTCCTGGGGGTATTCTTATTCATGTATAGATTGTGTTGTGGTTGGTGCAGTTATCGAAACCAGATTTTATATTCATGTGGCATATTCACATGACTGTAAGCATTAGTCAAACTTAGGATCAATAGAGCATTCGCTAAAAATGGAATATGTGCCTGTATTTTCTAAAAAAATTGGGAAGCTTTTAGTTCTGCCTCACCTTTGGAGCTTATCGTCTTTTTCTATACCTGTTGTCGGAACCAAACTTGGATTAGATGATCAACCCATCGTTTTGACTCCGATTTATGCTATGTGATTGTGTAGGTAACTATGTTCCCCCGGGGAGCAGAGGCCTTGGCCTCCGCTCCCTTTTTGATGGGGTTCATTTCTTAATTTGCTGTGGTCGGGTTAGGTGAATTTCCTGTGCCTGGCCACTGTTTTTCAGTAGGTCGACTCGACTTACTGTACGTTCATGCGGCGGCGGGTTACCAGAACAACGCCTGCACCGATTACAAGGATTGCACCGATGATGTAGAAGATTGTGGTACCGATGCCACCAGTGGACGGAAGAACTGTACCAGACTGGTTGATGACTGTAATCACATTGCCACTTACAGTACCTTCACCACTTGTTACAGCAACAGTTGCAGTTGCGGGATCGTTATTCGGCGTAATGGTAACAACGATCGGAGCATCCAGCTTATTATAGCCACTCAGAGTATCAGTTTCAGTCAGAGTATATGTACCAGCTGCAAGACCGCTGAATGTAATTTTACCATTAGATGCTGTGGCAATCTTTCCATCTTGTCCTTCGCCCAGATGCTTCATTACATCTTCATCAACAGTAGAAGCATCTGAAGGTACAAAATAGTAATTATTTCCAGTCGAATCTGTCAGCGTGAACATGACGTTTTCAAGAGGCTTATTAGCAGAATCAGTTTTCAGTACTTCAAATTCATAGGTGTATGTCTTGGTCTGCTTATCATTTGCGCTGTTAGTTGCAACTCCATCAGTGATAGCGTTCTCATTCATAGTTGCATCATATGTGATGTTGATATCTGTATTCTGTGCAACTGTTGCAAGCTTAGAAGCCTTCAGCGTAATTGTAATAGTTGTATCTTTTGTAGCATCATCTGCATCAGCGATTGTTACAGTATAATCTGTGCCATAAGTCCAACCAGCAATCGCGAAATCAGCAGCTGCAGTATTCAGAGTAAAGCCCTTTCCAAGGGTATCAGTGATTACAAAATCTGTGTCTCTACCTGTTGCAGTACTTGGAGCATGCGTGTTTGTTCCAGTGTTTACAGTAACTTTGAAATTGAATTTGTCACCTACAGTACCGTTGATGGAATTCGAATAAGCTGTGTCTGCAGCACCATCCGGTTTTACATTTTTTCCAGTTACTGTCGGAATAGAGTTCTTTTCATAGATAGTTACTTTACCAGCTGTATCAATTGAGCACAGAGAACCAGTTGTTGTGTCGAGGAAATAATATCCTTTTGCAAGTCCTGTGATTTCTGCTGAAGTACCAGATGCCGTCACATGACCAGCTTCAGTAAGTGTCAACGGACTAGTCTCTCTATTCATTGCAGTATTGAGCTCAGCAGCAAGTGCAGCTACATTCACATTTGAATAGTCAATAGCCTCGCCTTCACTATCAACGACTTTGACATATGCTTTTCCATCGACAAATGCGTCAAACTGGAAATACTTAGCAAGGATAGTGTAAAGCTCATCAGTAGCAGCTCCAGTATAGTAGTAAGATACATTTGTATCTTCGGTAATAGCTACATCTGTTCCCTCGTAGGTTGCATCCAACAGTTTATAAGCTGTATAGGTTTTTCCATCTACAGCACCATCAATCGTGATGGTCTCTGCAAATACGCTTGTGCTCATACCAAGTACCATTACCATAGCAATCAGCAGAGCGAAGATCTTTTTCATTTTCTTCATGATCGTTCATCCTTTCATGTGATTCGTCCCTTCAAGGACTATTTTTAGTTCCCAGCCCATGAAGGGCTTCTTGCTGTTTCAAACCACAGCTGGTTATAGTTGACTGCCTCTCCGGCACCTCGACAGTTTCCGTCGAGGCAGTCATTTATGAAGTTGTAATATCACGGCGTCAGATTTCGGCGTCAGTTATTCGTCGAGATCAGAGGCTGTTAGTTTAACCTCCTTTCTCTACGCCTCATCCTGAAGCCGTACATCATAGCGGATGCCAGCATAAGGGCAAGACCGCTCAATGTATAAGGTAATGTGCCGGGGCCGCCAGTGTTAGGGAGTGATTTACCCGCTTCGTTTTTAACAATGAAAGTATTGTTGGCAGCATCATAAGACACCATTCCGTTTGTTTGGTCAGTGTAGACAATGGTGAGTCCACCCTGTTCACTATCACTCAGCCGCACTTCAAATCTCGGACTGGTAGTAGTCTTTACATAACCGTCAGGGCTTTTTGTTTCTACCAGTTCATAATAACCAACCGATAGACCTTCAAATTTGAGTTGTCCTTTGGTTGCCTCTTCTGCACTAACCTGTGTTTCCTGCCAGGACTTTTCTACGTTCTGATAAGCGTCAGACGAGTATTTCTTTAAAATAAATTTGGCTTTTGTTAAAGGCGTTGTCCCATCCGCTTTGTCAACCTTTAAGATGTTAATATCCATTGTAGATTGAACATTCGTAATGGATTCGCCGTCTTTAGCATACGAACCGTTTCCGTCGGCGCCATATTTCACATCATATCCAGGATATGCCGGTGACTCTTTGACAACATATACAAGTTCCGTGGCTTCTCCACTGTTGATGCTGTATTTCGGAAGATCATTAAATGTCGCTGTCCAAGCTGCGGATTCACCATTTTGATCAACGGTACTATCCAACGTAATTGACTTCACAATTGTTTCCGAGGCTGCTGCAGCCGATTCGGTTGTCCCAGCGTATAAGTTGAATGTGACGGATGCTCCATTCGGAGCAGTTATAGTATTTCCATCTGTATCTTTCCAAACTTTTGTGACTGACACAGAGGTCGATTCCTTATTGGCGATCTGCGTTATAGCGCTTCCCACAGTTCCGTCAATTATAGGCTTCATCGTTGAGTTTGCATTTTTAATCTCAACTTCGTAAACAGTATCGTTTGGAAGATATCCGGCAGGAACCGTTGTTTCCTTCATGTAATAAGTACCACATGGTATGTTGCTAAAAGAAACAGTCCCATCATCAACGGATTGCGCAGTTACAGCTACTCCATCTATTTGATAAGCAGTAGTACAAGAGTTATCTGTATAAAAAGCAAATACTGCTCCGGGTACCGCTACGTTCCTGTCATTGACTTTATTGAACGTAATCGATCCTACTGCTGCCTCATAGGTGTTTGTATAATTGATTCTTACAATATCTTTTTCCTGGATTCCAATCTGACTCAAGTCTTCTGCGGAAGGCGCGGTTCCAGTTCCGGTAAGAGTTTTGTAAGGGGTGCTTTCATCACTATGAGTAATTGTTACTTCATAGCTAGTAGAAGCCAAATTAAACCCTTCGATAACATCTGTTTTTGTCGTGCCCGTCGGAGAAGATTCATTTAACAGTTTGATTCCACTATTTTGATTTGCTGGAATGTCAATCGGAAAATACCAAGTGGCTTCATATCCGTCATCTGTGGCAGCAAACAAGTCATAATTGCTGGATCGATCAAAATCACCCGCATTTCCTGTGGTAACATTTAGAACATTGCTGAATGTCAGATTAATCCGTGTAGCGTAATTACCGATCTCATCATCGCCTATCCCGACAACGGTTTTCTTCACTTCAACAGTCGCCTGGCCGGCATTTGGCGGAGGAATAATATCGCCAACGTTTATAGCATCTACGAAGTTTCCAATGGTATCTCCATTACCGTATCCATCTTGGGTTGCCTGCGTCAGGCCTGCGACAAAGAAGAACCTTGTGAGATACTGGCCTTCCGGTATTGAGTAGTTGCCGCTGTAATAGCACCAGTTCGTTTTTGTATTATTGCTAACATTACTAGGGCCAAACGCTACCGTAGGCGAATTCACACTTCTCCCTGACGTGAGGTACTCTGCTACACCGCCGTCCCTGTTGTTTGTAGTGATACGAATGATTTCAATATCATCAAACTCTTCCTCGTCCATATGCGCCAGAAGGGCGAGAACCTTTTCCGATGTGGTTACATCGTATTTCTCTGCCAGTTCTGTTGACATGGCAATTACATACATCTGATCTTCAACATTTGCGTTTGGTGTTCCATACCCTGCCAGCTGTCTTGCCCGATGGTACAGGGACCAGAACTTCTGGGAACCGGGAATTGTTAATACATCCTGATAAAGTGCTCCTGCTGCCTCCGCATTCAATTCAGCAAAACGATTCCCATCAGGTACATATCTTACGCCGAAGCCTGATTCGATATCACCATTCAGACTATCCGGTGAGGCGGGTCGGTTTCCATACCTGTCTAATCCCGTGAGAATTTCAATGTTACGATTCTGTCCGCCGGGATCCGTTCCGGTCGATTTCCAAATAACATTCGGGTTTGAATTACTGACGTACTGATTTCCAATAAATGTACTTCTAGACGGCTGCTCAAAACTGTTGTTCAGAACCTGATTGTAATAAGGCACCTGATACTTCAAGACAATCGGATCGCCATTCCCGTCCTTTAACGGCTCCCCGTTGCTGTCAAGTATTTCCGCCTGATACCATTTTCGGGCTCCACCATCAACAGCTACATTAACTATGAAACCGCCCTCCTCCGGAATGTTATACAGATCGCCCATAACCTTTCTGCGGGTTAAGACCTCTACATCATTCTCTGAATCGCCTTTTGACCATCTGCATGTATATCCGTTAGGATTATCAACGGATAAAACTTCACCGTTATAAACTACATTTAAACATCCGTCTGTAATGATTGAGTCTGTAATCTGGAAGGCATCGTTCTGGTAATAAACCAGGTAGACATCTACTGTACGATTGGCATCTTCAAATTCCTGCCTGGCAACAATTTCCTCACCATTCAGAAATTCCACACAATAGTTCGTATCACTGGCCAATGATCCTTCACTTGTGCCGTTATTGCCGATCATCGATGTAAAAATCTGTCCATCAACGGTACTATAGTGAGCATTTAAATATGTATGATTTTCGATAACTGCATTATTGCCGTACGTCGCCATATCATAAGTGGTTCCGGTTGTTGCACGAAAACCAGATGTTGCCCCGCTCGATGGTGTAAGTTCTGTTCCATTGATGTCCACATAATGAACAGTTACGGCCACGGCGTTATTAACTGTGTTTGTGACAGGTGTCATGGGGCCGCCCAAATAGATCGTTGAGTAGTTTCTGCTGCTAAGAGAAAACGTCCCATTATTATTGAGCAAATAATAGTTGTTTCCGCCAATTGTTGTATATAAGTCGGTATAATAAGTACTATAATTCCATATGGCCGCCTGGGATGGGTCGTTAGTAGTGCTTAACGATGTATTGTTAGCCCTCAGATAGTATGTACCGGTAGCATCGGTAAACCCGATACGATATCCGCCATTTGCCTGCGTAAAGGTCCAGATAACATCTGCTGACGACGCAGTAACCTGCCGATTACCTTCTGTAACAGTGGAGGTGCGGATCAAGTTATGATTCAACGCATAATGTGTATTTCCGGAAGTATAAATTACGTAATCACCTGCGCCGATTCCCGCACGACGATTTCCTGTATAACCGGTAACAGCTTGCGCATTAAAAGTGATTGTAAAAGTGGAAAAGCTTTCCACACTAAAGTCTGCTGTGGCAGTTCCGTTTTCTACATTAACATCTTCTACTCCGGCAACTGTCTCAACAACAGAAGAACCGCTGCTTTCATTCAAATGTTGAATCTCCATCGTCTGAGCAAGGTTTTCTTCTGTCTCGCCTTCCGGCAGAACATTCATTTTGAACGAAACCTTGACGCTAGCCCCCTCAGCAGGTTCAACTTTTTCGCCGGTTTCATTATCTACGATAGAAATATCCAGCGCGGCAAAGCCAAGTGTATTCTCGTCAAACTCTTCGTCTTCGGAACGCTTTGCTGCAATAAGAGCCTCTTTGGCTTTCTGATATTCAGGGCTTCCCTCTAAAAAGGCTTCTACATTAAGGTGAACATTCTCCGGAATATTCGCATCCTCGCCGAAAGTAACAGTGACTTCATATGTCTCATCGCTTCCAGGCAAGGTAATCTTGCCAACTAGTTCTGTCCCCACAATCCCATACACCGAGAACCCATCCGTCTCGAAGGAGATCTCCTCGACCTTATCCTTCTTGCCGTCGGTCTCGATCTCCATGAGTTTGGGATCGTCCTTCTTTTTGTCGTCGAAGTGGAGGACGTTGACGTCGTCCTTTTTGACTTCTTCGATAGCCTTGTCATATTTGATGTTGACGGCGACAGGGCCGGTGGGCTCGACTTCCGCATCGCCGGAAAGGAAGGTGATGTCGAAGAAGCGGGCGTAGGTGAGGTCGACCGTCTCCTTGCTCTCTTTCTGCATAGCGGCAAGGGCCTGATCGTAGTATGTCTTATATTCTTTTGTATCCTTTTCGATCTCCTCGACGGACATCCGGACGTCGGCAGGGAGGCCGGCGGAGGCGTCAAAAGAAGCGGTCACGACATAGTCCTTGCCTTCAACGGTAAGGACTGTAGTTCCGGAAGCGTCCGCAGTATCTGCGTCTGTTTCTGCAGCCGTGCCATCATCCGCAACGGTCTGATCTGCCTGTGCATCGGCGTCTTCTGCAACGTCTTCCGACATCTCTGTGCTTTCCTTCTCAGCAGTCTCTGCCGGATCCTGGATGGGATCCTCCGGTGCTGCTTCCTGTGCAGCACTCTCAGACGTCGGCTCCGCAGCTTTTTCTGCTGCAGGATCCGCCGCATCCGAAGGGGCTGCCGCCTCTACGCTTATGCCTGAAAGGTCTTCCGCATCGCTCTTGTCCAGCGTGACTGCCGGAAGGATAAGGCTGTACGTCGTGACGAACACGACGACTGCCGCGAGGACCGATACGACCTTGCGCCACTGCTTCATCTTCCTGCGAAGAAGCATGATCTTCTCCACCATTGCAGTGATCAATTCCATGGCTGTTTCCTTTCCTGTAATTTCCTGTTGCTGCGATCTATATCAATACACGGTCCCGAACCCCTGCATCGGCCAGAGCCGGAAGACGATCCTTCCGACGATCTGTTCCTGTGCCACGCATCCGATGGAAGTGTTGCGTGAATCGATCGACACCTCGCGGTTGTCACCCATCACGAAGATCTTCCCCTCGGGTACCTGATAGGGCAGTTCGATGTTCGTTTCGCCGTAAGCTTTCGCATTCGATGGCAGATAGGACTCCTCGAGAAGCTGATTGTTGACGTACACGTTCCCGTTCTCGTCCAGATCCACCCAATCCCCGGCCTGCGCGATCACGCGCTTGACCAGGATGTTGTTGTTGTAATAGAAAGCGATGATCTCTCCGGTCCGGAAGTCGGACCCCTTGAAGGAGACCACGATGTCACCGCTGTCCAGTGTGCCGTGCATGCTCTTTCCGTAGATCCTTAGGACCGGAAGGAGCAGCACCGCGACCAGTACAGCCGTCGCCGCCACCACGACCAGCGTAAAAACGGTGCTCCGCAGCGTCACCATGAACCGGTGTCTGTAGAGTTCCTGCCGGTAGGCGGTCTCAAGTGCCTGTGTCTCCGGCAGATCGTTGTCCACCGGGATGGTTGCATGCTGTATGTTCTGTGCCTGTCTGTCCTGTGCGCTCTGCGCCTGCCTGTTCTGTTCTGTCGGTGCGGTCTCAGCTCTACGCATCAGAGCCTCCTTCCGCTTGTCCGGTCTGCTGTTTGCTTTCCGCCTCGTCTGCGGCACCCTCGAGGATGCCGGCATCCGCTTTCTTCTGTACGTTCAGCACATAGAGATCTGCAGCGCGCTGGGCCTCCTCAAACACTTTTGTCAGGGACAAAGCCGCCTCTGCGATCGAGCCCGCCTCCCTGATCCGGATGTTCTTGTTATGCAGTTCTTTCTCCAGCTGTGCGACGCGGCTCTTCAGTCGGTCGATCTCCCGGCTCTGGGCGAGCATAATCTCGAGGATCTCCTCCTTCTTCAGCCTTCGCAGTTCTCTGTCTGTCATAAATCTTTACTTGCCTTCTGTTTCCGAATAACGATGTCTGTTGCCTTTCTGAATGGAGTTGTCTGTTGCCTCTGTCTGCTTTTTTGAGTGCGTTCAGATAACCCCAAAGTGAATCGCCCCCTTTTCGGTTCAGAACCTGTATCAGTTCTGCGGAAAGGGGGCGATCACACTGCTCCTCGCCTGATGTCAACCCCTAAGCTGCAGATTCAATTGTTCAGTTGTCGATTACTGTAGCCACTTCTCGTTGAGAAGATCATCGTAGGAGCACTCCAGGATATCCCGGATGCTGTTGAGCTGTTCCAGCGAGATGTGCTGACGGCCGCCTTCGATCTTGACCAGGCACTCGCGGGAGAAGGGAATGCCTTCATTGATGACGGTCCTGGCAAGTTCGGTCTGGTGGATCCTCTTCTTCAGTCTGAGCCTGCGGATGTTGGCGCCGATGACATTCTTCTCACCGACTTTGATCCTCTGCTTACTTCCCATGGTTTCCCTTAGCCCTCCTTTCTGTGCAAGCAGTCTGCACGTTTTCGGTCGTCACGCGTTCGCTTCTTCGTCCTCCTTGCGGCCCCGGCGGCGCAGGTAGAGCACTGCGCCTGCCGCGGCTGCGGCTGCTGCGAACAGGACTGCCCACAGCACAGGACTGTTCTCGTCACCCGTAGGCGGGGTCGGAGGGGTCGGAGGAGGCGTGATCTTCTCAGGTGTGTAGATGTTCACGAATTCTGCTGTCTCGCCACCGTCCTCGTCGTCACACTCGATGCTCATCACGGTCAGCTGGCCGTCCACATCCTCCACGGTGACGTTGTAAGTGTATACGTTGGTGTCATAAGTGACGTTCTTGAGCGTGCCTTCGATCTCTTCCACCTTGTAAGTGTAAGTACCGGCCTCATCGATCGGCATTGCGGAGAAGGAAACCTTTCCGCTGGCCGCGTTCGTCACGGTCTCGATCTCGGTGCCCTCGGCGTCGCGCAGGATGAACTCGAACTCGTCCGCCTTCAGGCTCCGGCCCTTCAGGGTCTTCAGTGCCTCAAGCTCCAGGCTGGTGCCCAGCGGCTTGTAGGTGTTGGTGAAGGTCGCCTTGTCGCCGTCACTGCAGGTGACCTTGCAGTTCAGGGTGCCGTCTTCGTTGTCCTTCACTTCCACGGTGACTTCCACAGTGTGGCTGTCGTAGATGTAACCTCTCTTGTTGTCGTTCAGCTCCGTGATGTAGTAGGTGAACGTCTTGCCCGCATCCTTCTCCGTGTACTTGATCTCGTCGAAGGAGAAGCTGCCGTCCGCGCCGTTCGTCACGGTCTGGATCTCCTTGTTGTCCTTGTCGGTCAGCTTGAAGCTGAACTGGCCTTCCGCAAGCTCATGGTTCTCGAGCTTCTTGATGCCGTCAAACTCCGCGCTGCCCTTCGCGTTGTAAGGGTTCACGAATGCCGCGCCGTCGTCGTCATACTCCGCAACTGCTGTCAGCGTGCCGTCTCCGTTGTCGGTGACGGTGACCTTCACGGTCTCCTTGTGCGTGTCATAGGTGACGCCGCCCAGGCTTCCGCTGTCCTCGGTGATCTGGTAGTAGAACACCTTCTCGGTCACGTAGGACTTCAGCTCTTCCTCGGCCGCTTCCTCGGCTTCCGCTCCGGCCTCTGCGGCGGGCTCTTCGCCCTCCGCAGCTGCCTCCTCGGCTGCCTTCTCCACGGTCTCGGTCACGGTGTAGGTGCCGTCGCCGTTGTCCTTCGCTCCCTCAGGAAGCTCGGTCACGGTCTGCTCCTCGCCGTTCTCGTCGGTGTAGGTGTAGGTCACGGTCTCTTCGCCCGGGATCTCCTCCTCGACCTTGGTGTAAGTCGTCGTGACTTCCTTCTCCACTTCCTTCTCGACGGTCTTGGTGCCGGTCTCGGACTCTTCATCCGCAACTTCCTCAGTGACAGTCTCTGTCACGGTCTTCGTCACGGTGTAGGTGCCGTCGCCGTTGTCCTTCGCATCTTCCGGAAGGGTATCGGTCGTCTGCTCCTTTCCGTCCGCGTCGGTGTAGGTGTAGCTGACCTTCGTGGTCGCCTCACCAGGTGTCGTCACCTTCGTGTAGACGGTCTCCTTGGTCTCCTCGGCTGCCTGGTCGGCTGCCTGATCAGCTGCCGCCTCGGTGGCTGCCTCAGTCGTCGCCTCGGTGGTCTCTTCCGCTGCGGTATCTGCCGCTGCTTCCGTGGTCTCCTCGGTCTCCTCCTCGACCATGTCATCCATGGTGTAGCTGATCTTGTCGAAGGTCACGGCGCCGGAGGCCTCGTTCTTCGCGGTCAGCGTTGTGCCGCCTTCCACGACGTTGCCTTCCTCGTCGACCTCGGTCAGCGTGAAGCTGAACTCGCCGTCCTTGAGGGTGCGGCCGGTCAGGGTCTTCTTAGCATCCACCTGGATGTCGCCGCTGGCTTCATAGGTGTTCTTGAAGGTCGTCTTGCTGTACTCCGCCTTGGCGCTCAGTGTACCGTCCTCGTTGTCCTTGATGGTCACGGTGACGGTCGCGTCCTCGGTGTCGTAGGTGTAGCCGTCCTTCTTGTCGTCCACTTCGTGGATGGTGTAGGTCTTGGTGCCGACATCGTCCAGATCATAGCTGATGGTGTCGAACTTGACCTTGCCGTCCGCGTCGTTGGTCTTGGTCTGCAGGACCTTGTCGCCTTCCTTCAGCTCGAAGCTGAACATACCGGCGGTCAGGTTGGTGCCTGTCAGTTCCTTGTTGGCCTCAAGCGTGATCTTGCCTTCCGCCTTGTAGGTGTTCTCGAAGACTGCGATCTTGCCTTCCTCGCCGTCGATGCTCCAGGTCACGACGAGCTTGGTGTCGTCCGTTTCGTCCGCGGTGACCTTTGCTCTCGCGGTGAAGGAGTTCTCAGCATAGGTGACGCCGCCGAGGCCGCCCTTCACTTCTTCGATCTTGTACTGGTACTCGCCGACCTTCCGGAAGGTGATCTCGCTGAACTTGACGGTTCCATCCGCCGCGTTCCTGACGGTCTCCTTCTCGCCGGGTGCGCCTTCCGCAGGGGTCAGCGTGAAGCTGAACTCACCCGCTTTGAGCTTGCGGCCCTTCAGTTCCTTCTTCACCTCGAGGTTGCCCTCGCCGGTGGGCTCCGAAGGTTCTTCCTTCGGGGTCTGGTTGGTGACTTTGTTGGTCGTGTAGCTGTTCTCGCCGACCTTGACGTCTGCCGTGTTCGGGATCGTGACGTCGTTGGCCTCGTCGTCCACCTTCACCTTGAAGGAGACGGTGACGGACTTGTCCTTGGCCACATCTACGGTCCAGGTCACGGTGCCGCCGGACTCGGTGCCGCCGTTGTCCGCAGAGCCGTCGACATACGTCGTGTGCGCAGGGATCTTGTCGGTGATGGTCGCCGTGGCATCCTTGCCGGTCGTGTTCTTATAAGTGATGGTGTACAGGAGCTCCGTGCCTACCTGGACGGTCTTGCCGTCGATGCTGGTCTCCGGTGCGCTGCTGTCGAACACATCCTTTACAGGCTCGGAAGGTGTCGTGTTCTTGGTCTCGTTGGTGGTGTAGTCGTTCTTGCCGTCGTTGACCTTGGCCTCGTTGTAGAGGGCTGCGCCGTTGACGTCATCGTCGACAGTGACTTTGAAGGTCACGGTGACAGCCTTGTCTCTCTCTACCTTCAGCTTCCAGGTCACGGTACCGTCAGCATTCGTGCCGCCGTTGTCCGCGCTGACAAAGGTCGTATGCGCAGGGATCTTATCGGTGATGGTCACATCGGCATCAGCGCCGGTCGTGTTGGTGTACTTGATCGCGTAGGTCAGCTCATCGCCGGGCTGCACTTCCTGACCATCGATGTTGGTCGTGCTGCTGCCTGTGTACACTTCCTTCTCGGGAGTGCTCGGCGTGTAGTTCGTGACCTCGTTGGTCTTGTACGTGTTCTCGCCGTTCCTGACATCCGCGTCATTGAGCAGGACTGCTCCTTCCGCGTCTTTGTCCACGGTGACCTTGAAGGATACGGTGATCTCCTCGCCGTTGGCGACCTTCACGTTCCAGGTGATGGTGCCGCCGGACTCGGTGCCGCCGTTGTCCGCGGAGCCGTCGACATAGGTCGTGTGCTCAGGGATCTCGTCGGTGATGGTCACGTTCGCTTCCTTGCCGGTCGTGTTCTTGTAGGTGATCTTGTACAGCAGCTCATCTTCAGGCTGTACGAGCTCGCCGTCAATGCTGGTCTCCGGTGCGCTGCTCTGGAAGACATCCTTCACAGGCTCCGAAGGGGTCGGGTTGGTGGTCGCGTTGGTGTTGTAGTCGTTCTTGCCGTCGTTGACCTTGGCTTCGTTCTTCAGCTCTGCGCCGTCCACGTCGTCGTCAACAGTGACGGTGAAGCTCACGGTCCCGGATGCGCCCATAGCCACGTTCTCAATGGTCCAGGTCAGCTTGCCGTCGGCAAATGTCGCGTCAGGAGTTGCCGAACCGTCCTTGTAGGTCGTGTGGGCCGGGATGGTATCCTCGACCTTGATGGTCGCGGCGCCGTCCGTGTTGTTGTTGTAGGTGATCGTGTAGGTCAGCTCATCGCCCGGCTGGACTTCCTGGCCGTCGATGTTGGTGGTGCTGGTGCCCATGGTCACGGTCTTGACGTTGTCGGCGTGCGTGTTCTTGATCGTGCCGCCGTCCTGTGCGGGGCTGCCAGATACGCTGTAGCCGCTGTAGGTGCCGGTCTCGACGACCGTGTACGCGATCTCCTTGCCGGTCGCGGTGTCGATCTTCGGCAGGTTCACGTAGCTCGCTGTCCAGGCCTTGGACTCGTAGCCGCCTGCGCCTTCCGGTGCTGCCGCGTCAGCGGTGCCGTCAAGGACCACACTGTAGTCCGTGGCCTTGCCGTCCGCATAGAGCGTGAAGGTGACCTTCGCGCCTTCCGGAGGTGTGGTATCGCCGTTGGTATCCCACGCCTTCGATACGCTGATCTCGTCAACGACTTCGAGCGTGTTGGTGAACTTCGCGTTCTGTGTCGCTTCCTTCTCGATCGTTCCGGTCGCGCCTTCCGACTTCGTGGTGTAGCCGGCTGCCGCCGCTTCGGTCACGGTGTAGGTCGCGCCTGCCGGCAGGCCGGTGATGTTCGCCGTCTGGCCGTCTTTCAGCTTGACCGTGCCGCCGCTGGTGATCGTCCCGGTAGCGTCGCCGCCGAGCGTGTACTCGCCCGTGAGCGCCTTGCCGTTCTTATCCTTCAGCTCGACCGTGAAGGTGAATTCTGTGTCATCCGTCTCGCCTTCCGCAAGAGATCCGTTCACGACAGCCTTCGAGATGCTCAGTGCGCCGGTCTCAGGGGTGTTGGTTACGGTGTTGGTCTTGACCTCGGAGTGGTTGTTAATGCTGATGGAGGCCGTGTTGGTGATCGCGTCCGCCTTGACTGCCGACTCATCGACCGTGACCTTGAAGCTCACGGTGTAGTCGCCTGCCTTCAGGGCACCGAGATCCCAGGTGATCTTGCCGCCGGAAACGCTGCCGCCGTCGCTGATGGATCCATCAACAAGCGTTGTGTTTTCAGGCACTTCATCCGTGACTACCACAGATGTGGCATCCTCGGTAAGCTTGAACGCGATCTCATAGGTCAGGGTGTCGCCGACCTGTACGCCTTCGCCGTCGATGGAAGCATCGCTGCTGTCCTTGACGGACTTCACGGGGATGCTGGTCGTCACAGCGTTGGTGCTGGACTTGTTCTCGCCGTCATCCACGTTGGCTGTGTTGTCGATCTCGGTAACTGCCTTCGCCTCGTTCACAGTCACCTTGAAGGTCACTGTGCCGGTGGCGCCGGGTGCTACATTCTCGATGGTCCAGGTGATGGTGCCGTCCGCGTAGACGCCGCCGTCGGAAGCGGAGCCTTCGACATAGGTCGTGTTCGCAGGGATCTGGTCCGTGACGGTGACCGTCGCCACATCATCGGTATTGTTGACATACTTGATGCTGTAGGTCAGGGTGTCGCCGGCTTCGACAAGTTCGCCGTCGACGCTGATCTCAGTATCCTTCGCGGAGACGACATCCTTCTCCGGATCTTCATGTGTGTTGGTGAAGGTGTTGCCGTCGTACGCCACTGTTGCCGTCAGGCTGCCGTCGCCGTTGTCAACCACAGTCACCGTGACGTTCGCGGTGTGCGTGTCATCCGCGATGTCGTCATTTTCAACGATGACTTCATTGATGGTGTACTTGTAGGTGCCGGGTGCAGTGTAGCTGATCGCGTCGAACTTGACGTTACCGGCTGCATCGTTCTTCTTGGTCTGCAGGGCCTTGCCGGTCTCATCCTTCAGCTCGAAGGAGAACTGGTCTGCCTTCAGCTCGAAGCCCTTGGCGACCTTGATCGCCTCGATGGAGGCCTCGGCAGGTTTGATGCCGTAGGTATTAGTAAACTTAACAGGTGCTGCGTCGGTCGAATCGGCCGTCGCTGTCAGGGTTCCGTTGCCATTATCGACCACGGTCACCTTCACGGTCTTACCGGTCGTGGCTGCAGGATCGTTATTCACGCCTGCGATCTTGCCCGTCTCGGTCACGGTGTAGGTGTACGTGCCGGGCTTGGTGTACTCGAAGTCGCCGAAGGTGACAGTCTTCGTATTCTGGTCCACCGTTCCGGTCATGGTCTCTGCGGCAGGTGCACCGTCCTCAGCCTTCACATCGATCGTGTAGCTCCACTTCGTAGGGCCTTCCAGACCTGCCGGAACGACCAGTTCCTTCTCCACAGGGAACTTCGCCGTGGTAGGCTCGACCGAGTAGGTGTTGGTGAAGATAATAGATTCGCCTCTTGCCGGATCCGATGTTGCGGTCAGGGTACCGTCGCCGTTATCTACGACGGTCACGGTGACAGTCTTGCCGGTCGCGGCGGCTGCATCGTTGGTGACACCTGCCACTGTGCCGGTCTCCGTCACCTTGTAGGTGTAGGTGCCGGGCATCGTGAACTCGAAATCACCGAATGTGACCTTGTGGTCCTGTGTATCCTGGTTGATCGTGTTGCTCATGACCTTGGCTGCAGGTGCGCCGTCATTCGCAGTTACATCGATCGTGTAGCTCCACTTCTCGGGGCCCTTCATACCTTCCGGTACGCTCATGACCTTCTCCACAGGGATCTGGGCCATCGTAGGTTTGACCGAGTAGGTGTTGGTAAATGTTACAGGTTTTTCTGTCGTCGAATCCGCAGTCGCCGTCAGCGTGCCGTTGCCGTTGTCCACAACGGTCACGGTAACAGTCTTGCCGGTCTCGGCTGCTGCATCATTCGTGACGCCTGCCACTGTGCCGGTCTCGGTCACCGTGTAGGTGTACTCGCCGGGAGCATTATAGGTGATCGGACCAAAAGTAACTGTATCTGTATCCTGGTCCACCGTGCCGGTCATCGTTCCGGCTTCCGGTGCGTCGTCATTGGCCGCCACACTGATCGTGTAGCTCCACTCTTCCGGACCATCCAGTCCTTCCGGAACTGTAAGGACCTTCTTCACAGGGAAGCTGGCAGTGGTGGGCTCGACCGCATAGATGTTGGTGAAGGTAACAGGGCTGGTGGAGGTGGAGCTGACAGTTGCGGTCAGCTTGCCGGTACCGTCATCTGTAACCGTCACGGTCACGGTCTTACCTTTCGTCGCTGCTTCATCATTGGTGACGCCTGCCACTGTACCAGTCTCGGTCACCGTATAGGTGTACTCGCCGGGAGCAGTATAGGTGATCGGACCAAAAGTAACTGTATCTGTATCCTGGTCCACCGTGCCGGTCATCGTTCCGACTTCCGGTGCACCATTATTGGCCGCCACGTCGATCGTGTAGCTCCACTCCGCAGGGCCGTCCAGGCCTTCCGGTACGCTCATGATCTTCTTCACAGGGAAGCTGGCAGTGACAGGAGAAGGTGTGTAGGTGTTTGTGATGGTATAGCCGGTCATATCGCCGGAAACGGTCTTGGTATACCCGGTCGGCACAGCCGTCTCATCGACGGTATACTTGATCTCTACGCCGTCCTTGAACTTAGGCAGTTTTTCCCAGGTATAAGTCCAATCATTATCTTCATTGAGGGTTACAGGATCGCCAAGTGCCTCGCCATCCGCAGAGAGCTGCACATTGATGGAGGTCGGACGAATCCCGCCAATGTTATTGGAATCATCCCAGACTTTCTCAACAGGTACACTGATCTCCTCAGGCTTATGTGTGTTGGTGATCGTGCCATGATCCTTCGCAGGCGAGCCGGTCGTGGTGTATCCTTTGATGGCACCCTCCGCCACGGTGTACTCGACCTCTTCTCCATTGTTGAATCGGGGCAGACCAGTATAAGTGATAGTGTAAGTGTTGTCGCCGTTATCCTTGACAGCAGGCTCCTTACCTTCGACAGCAGGAGAAAGGGTCAGCAATGCCTTGAACGCTTCTGCAGTGGGGCGCATACCATCCTGGTTGCTGCTGTCTTCCCACACTTTGGTGATCTCCAGATCAGTGAGCTGGTAGTCGTTGGTGTAGGTGACGGTGTAGCTGGTGTTGGTCGCCTGGATGGTTCCTGTAGAGGTCTGGGCGCCGGAGAAGCTTTCATCTTTACCGCCTGAAAGCTCTGCTTTATTGAAAGCGAAGCCGGTCGGCATCGTTCCCTCAGCAAAGGTATAGGTGGACCCGGTAGGCAGGTTGGTGAAACGAAGATTCCAGCCATCCTTCATCTGGACAGTGATCGCGCTGCCGCTAGGGGCATAGTAGTAACCGGTATCCCCGGCTTCTGCTGTTGCACCGGTCACAGTGGCATCTTTGACGGTCGCGCCGGCTTTCGTATCATAGATGGAGAACCATACATAGTAATCGGAGCTTGTGTCGCTCGCGCTGCCGCTGGAAGCTTTGCTGTTGTTCACCGTCAGGGTGAATGGGAAAGTCGTATCCTTCGGAGCATCCTCACCGGTCACGACCTTGGTCAGGTTGAGGTTGGAGCGGCGATAGTTATAGGCATCCAGAGATGCTGCGGAAGATCCGTTGGAGTAATAGGTCTTGCCGTTGATCGTGTAAGTATCGGCACCAGACGGTGCAGGATGCGCGTCATCCACCATGGTGAGCATGGTAAGAGTGCCATCGATGAGCATCGGGTGCACGACAGGAGCAACCAGTTCCCAGTTGTATTGCTCGGAACCAAGTTCCGCGAAGGTGAAGTCATGGCCTTCCGCACCCTTGAGGACCTTGCCGTTCTTGATGATACCGGGGGAGATATATATCGGATCTTTCGTCCAGGCAGGGTCGTCATCGGCACTCAGCGTTACGTCATGGAACTTTTCCTTATCCATGAGCACGGTCATGTCGATCTTCCCGACTTTGCGGGAATCTAGCTCGTTCTCCCACTCTTTCTTCACCGACATGGTAGCGGAATCGGTGCGGACAGGTTCCGGGTTGACATAATCGACTGTCTGCTGTCCCGCGTCGTCACGTGTGTCGTCATAGGACAGCGTTGCATTCGTATTGGTACGCAGAGAGTAGGAGCCATTGCCATTGTCGACAATGTACTTCTTCACTTCGGAATCGAGAGAAGCGTAGGTGATGTCTCCGTTCTTCAGTTTCGCGATCGTGTCATAGGTGTACTGGCTGGGATAACAGTCGAAGGTAACGGTATACTTCACACCGTTCTCAAGCACACCAAGAGAAGAAAGATCCCAATCGACCTTTCCGTTCGCGAATGTTGCTGCAGGGGCATCCGCCCATGCCTGTCCAGTCCCATAAGAGCCGCCTGAGCGAGAATACTTGAAGGAAGATGTATCAACTTCAAGCAGTTCGGCAATATCACCGGAAGTGGTCGTTACCTGGTTGGTCGTACCATCTTCGATTTCTGTGTTGCCGATACCCATCATCTCGATCTTGGCAAGGATCTCATCCAGCGCATTCTGCAGCTCGGTCGTATTTGCAGCAGAGTAATAGTTTCCAGCAGGTGCTCCGGCATCTGTTGTCAGGCTCCGCATACGATCAACACTGCCATACGCACCGATAGTGAAGAAATTGTTCACACCGACCTTCGCGGCAATTGTCGCTGCGTCATCTTTAGCATGGTCATAGCAACGAGCGATCGTGGTAGCTGCAGTAATACCACCGACCGTCTGGGAATCGCTTCCATTGCCATAGACCCCCCAGCTGTTGTAGTAGTAACTATCCATAGGGTTATAATTACCCCTGGTGTTTCTGAACGTAGGGTTGCCGTCAGAAACAAAGATGACGAATGTCTGGTCATCGTCACCGAAGTTGATATTGTTCGCATCGCTCAGCGCATCTTCCCAGTTCGTTCCACCATCGGGATCGAGTCCATTTACCCACCCCGAGAAGGTTGAATAACTGTTCGTCGGAGCATTCGTACTTGCTGTGGTCGAAAAGTCCACCAGTGCCATCTGAACGGTATTTGGCGCACTCTGGGTATTATAAGCAAACAGTTTATTTGCCAGAGAATTCACAGCACTTTGCGCCGCTGCCATACGAGTCTGTGATCCATATCCGCCTGTTCTCTGATCCATAGAGCCAGACCTGTCGAAAATCACAATGACATTGACGTTGTTCGGCTGCTTTTCAGAGTCACCGACAACATCCAGTGACAGCGTATAGGTGCCATCGCCGTTGTCTCTCAAGGTTTTCGTATGCGCCGGCACATCTCCCTCCGCCGCATACACAGTCCCCGCAAGCGAAGCAAAGACCATCGCGAACGCCATCACGGCCGCGAGGATCCAGGCAAGCCTGCTCTTACCAAATGCTCTCATCTTTTCCATACTCGACCTTCCCTCTCTCTGTAAGGTGCAGTTGTCAGGACCTGCAGTACCCTGCTGAGCCAGCCGGTTTCCCACCATTTCCTCTGCGAAACACAACATAATGTCAGTTATGTTGTGAAATGGAACGATTCAAGCACAGAATGACCGCACCGATCCAGACCTCTCTGAAGGCAATAAAAAAAGCCGCCTCCCGGCAGCCGGCACGATCGAGTTAATTATTACAAAGTTGTCTGAAAATTCTGGAACGAAAATGTTTTAAAAAAATATTTCTGTAACATATTGCAAAACATTTGGTGGAGTGATATAGTCACATTGGACCCAAATCCTAACATAACTCTGCCCATGGAAACAACATTACTGACATTATGTTGTTTTTTTATTGTCTCTTTTCCCGCCTCTCCCGCGTCCGGGAAAGCCGCGTATTCTCTGGCTTCATCCCTCTTCAGCACCCCCGCGCATACGTTTTCGATGGCTCTCCGGTACCAGGTTCCGTCTTCTGCAGTGTAGATCCGCGTCACGTTGATACTGCTGTGCCCCAGAAGATCGGCCAGACCTGCCAGATCATGCGTTTCTTTGTAATACATGCGGGCAAAGTAGTGACGCAGGTTGTGCGGATGGAGCTTGACAGGATCCACGCCCGCGACCGGTGCGAGTTTCTGCAGACGCCTCCAGAAGTTGCTGCGGTCGACGCCGGTCCCGGACCGGGTGACGAAGATCGGCCCGCTCCGGATCAGCTTCCGGTCACAGTAGCGGAGCAGCTCCCGCTGCAGGGATGCGGCGATCGGGATGCGGCGTGTCTTGCCTTTCATGCGGATCTCCACGACGCCTCTCTGTACATTTTCCACTGTAAAGAAGCGAAGTTCGCTGACCCGCGCCCCGCATCCGGCGAGGGTCAGGATGCCGAGGGCCAGGCGCTTCTCTCCTTTTTCGGTCGCGGCCCGGATCAGGCGCTGCACTTCCTGCGGCGTCAGCTCGGTCCCCTCCATCGTGATCGTATCCCGCTGCTGCCGGAACCGGCGCACGCACAGGTCGTCCCTGCCGCAGTACCGGAAGAAGGCGTTCAGTGACGCGATCGCCGTGTTGGCGCTGGAGAGGGCCATGGTCTCCCCGAGCCGGGTCTTGTAGGCGAGGACAGAGGACTTATCCGGCCCCTCCCGGCTGCCTCGCGCGCTGTCATTTCTGATATAGTCTCTGAATATTTCTACATCCCGCACATATTTCCGAATGGTCGCGTCCGACTTCTCCTGCTCGAACAGGTACATGCGGAACGCGACGATCTCCTCGTCGCCCGGCCATGCTCCCTGCGGGATCGGCGGTGCCTTTGTTCTATCTCCAAATGATGCGGTCATTTTCATTCCCTCCCGGCAGCTGACGGGCAGCCTGCCGCAAAAAACCAAGGTTATCAAATGACCCTTTCTGCTGTCTATGCATTTTCTGTCTGTGCAAAGGGCCTGCGCGATTGATGCTTCCTGATTGTGCATTCCCATTTGAACATTATATTGTATTATGAACGATATCCTGTGCTTTGTGAAGCTGATTCTGTTTCCCGGCAACGCCTTTGCTCAGGCAGCGGCACGCCTCTTTGTTCCGCGTGAGATCAACGCGGAAGAGATCCACGCCGTCAGAGGAATCGCCAGGACCATGCCGATGCTGGCGGAGATGCCGCTGATCGTCTCCAGCGAGACGAAGGCCGTCGAAAACAGGTGGTGGAACGTGAGGCTGCGCGCGTACAGGAAGAGCATCAGCGAGAACTCGCTCCCGAGAAAAGCGAGGATGAGCGTATTCGTCATCGTCCCGACCATGTCGTGGCCGATGTTCATGCCGGAACGGAACAGCTCCCTCTGTGAGAGGGACGGATTCGCTGCATGTACTTCCTCGAGGGCCGACGAGATGCTCATCGCCACGTCCATCACTGCGCCCAGCGCGCTGATGATGATGCTCGCGGTCAGCAGGCCTTTCAGGCCGACCTGCAGCCCGACATATTTCATCTCCAGCAGAGGCTCGGCATCGCCCATTCGCAGGCCGTTGATCCGGGCATAGTACTGCACCCCCATCCCGAACACCATCGCGAGAAAAGCGCCGGACACCGTCCCCAGGAAGGCGCTCACCGTCTTCCGGTGTACGCCCCCGAGGATCGTGAAGCTCACGAGCGCTATGTAGGCGCAGACGACGAACGTCGTGAGGACCGTCGGCGCCCCCTTCAGGAGCAGCGGGACCAGGACCGTGAACAGGCAGAAGATCGTGAACACCAGGCCGGCCAGCGACTTCAGCCCCGTAAGTCCTCCCACTGCCACGATCACTGCGAAGAAGACCAGGATGCAGGCCGCCAGCACCGGGATCCGGTTGAACTCATAGACCGTGGCGTAATAGTCCCCTTCGATATGGGTCTTAATGGTCAGCATGACGCTGTCGCCCACCCGGACCGGCACACCGCTCAGCGGGCCGAAGTAGTTGTACGCCGTCGTCTCCTCGCCCTTGTAGCGGCCGCTGCCGATGACGACCCGCAGGTCCTGACTACCCGCATACGCTCCTTCCGCGGCCTCCGCCAGCCTGCTTTCCTCGTTCACGATCTCCTTCACCGTGGCCGTCTCGAACTCCACCAGCTCATCCTTCCCGTAGGCCCAGAACAGGTCATGCGCCCCGTTCAGGAAGTCCTCGGAGTGGATCCAGAAGAAGGCGGCGAGGTAGACGGCGGCGGAGAGGAGGAGGATGAGGAGGGTGGGTCTTTCGAGGCGGGGAAGGGTGCGCTCCCCCGCCTTTTTCCCTGTGCTTCTTTTTTTTGCCATAGATCAGCTGCCTTTCGCTGCCAGGTACGCTTCCGTCGCTTTGTTATACATATAGAGGCTTCTGCACGCGTCGATCAGGGTCTGCTCATATTTGGATGTCCCTGCATTGATGATGTTCCGGACGTAGGTCATTGCTCCGTAGGTAGCAGACCCGGAGTTGCCGGCAGCATCCGTCGCGGTCACTGTGTACATGGTATCCAGGTCCTGTGCCCGGACATTATTGATCTCGATGCAGTAGCGCCCGGATTTCAGGACCGGTGTGTATCCGCCCTTCCCGTTCACTTTGAAAGTATATTCGGAGATGTTGTGCCCCTCTGCTACTTCAAAGTGGAACCGCACCACTGTCTCCGACTTGAGCGACAGGTTCGCGCCGTACAGGGAGAGCCCTTCGGGCATAGGCGTCGTGGAAGCAGTATAGGCGGCAAGGTCTTCCACTGTGAGCGCGTCCGCCTCAGCTGTAATGTCCGCCACATCCAGGCCTGTCTCCGCGAGATCCGACGTGCGATAGTTCAGATACCGCTGAGCAGAAGTGCCGTAGTGCATCATCACGCGCATCAGGTACTTCAATTCCGCTATTGATCCTTCCCTGGCGATGATATTGTCCGCATATTGACGGATGCTGTAAGTGTACTCTTTCCCTTCATAATCCGTGTCATGCGCCTGGATCACGATCGGGTCCTTCATGCGTTTTGCTGCGGCATAGCCGGTAAACTTGTACAATGTCTTCCCGGGAACAGATCTCGTATCTACCGCAGCATCACTGATGTGCAGGGTCTGTACCGTCTGCAGGGTCCCTTCACCCACTTTGATCGTGACGCATGCCTCCGGATCATTCAGCATCTCCTCCGAGAATTCATAGTAGAAATTGACGCCGATATCCCCTGTCAGACGAAGACTGGCCCCGTAGATCACGGCAGGTTCCGGCTCCTCGATCGGCTCATTGTCCCCGTAGTCCAGCTCTGAGACAGTCAGGTCCGCCTGCGTGAAGAGCGCTTTCGTCTCTTCATCATATGTGTAGAGTATCGAACCTGCGGGATATATATAGGTGGAGGTACTGCCATCCGCATTCGTCACCGTCTCTTCCCGTTCTTCCCAGCTGCGCGTATAGCCCTCGGCAACACTCCCCGTGACGCCTTTCAGGAAGAGCTTGCCGTCCTCTCCGGTGCTGCCTTCATCAGAATTGGTGATGTCCGCGAGATAGTTGTGCCCGTCGTCCATGTGGACGATATTCCATTTGTGCGGTCCCTCTCCGGTACCGCCCCTCATATCCCCGGTCACGCAGTAAGCGCAGATCTTCCCGCTGCTGAAATCGGTCTGGTCGCAGAGGTACTGGAATGCCTCCGAGTAGCCCTCGCAGACGACGTTCGTAGTCCTGTCCCCGTCAAACACATAGATCAATGCCCAGGGACCGCGGTCCGTGTAACCCGCGGAATTCCGGGCCGCATCATGGTCGTAGGTTACCAGGCCGCAGATCCGGTCTTTGTAATACGCCAGTTTCTCGTAATCGCCAAGGGCTGCCGCCTCTCCGACGATCCCCGCGGCAAGATCCGCAGCAGCTGCTGCCTGCCCTGTCACCGCTGTGTTGACAGAATATATGTCCGAAGGGTCTCCCCGGTATTTACTCTCCACCTCAATGAGGAAAGAGATGCTGTCATCCGTAAAGTAGACCGTGTTCCCGTCACTGCCCGCCGAGCCATTCGTATAAGAGATCACTCCGGTCGTCCAATAAAACTCATACGGGCAGTCCGCGATGAGGCAGGCTTTCACCTTTTCAAAATCGTAAGATATCAGCTTCCGAAGATTGACATATCTGTCCGGGTTCCATGTGCGGGTATCCCAGTCATAGATATAGTCCAGGCCGAGTTCTTCCGCTGTATACCCGTTGTCTTCTCCGCTCCGGATCCCCAGATCCGCCAGCGGGACATCTACGACCGCGGAGTTCCTTCTGCCGTCTGCGATCTCACCGGCAGCTTTGCGAAGCGCATCATAGATCACCTTGTCCTGCCCTTTCAGGCCAGCCCCGGTGTTCTTTGCCTTTTTAAGGATCGTTGGAGCGGACGGTCCCTGGGCAGTCCCGTAGAACAGTTTGCCTGCATATTCCGCAAACAGCTCCTCTGTGTCACCGATTCCCAGAGCTGCCTCTGTCTCCCATGCGTCGTCCTGGTCTTCCACAGGCATTTCGGAAACCTCCGCGGACTCTTCTTCGGGAGCTTTTTCAGGCTGCTCCTGGAGTTGCTCCACGGGCTGCTGTTCGGGCTGTTCCACCAGCTCTTCGTCAGGTTCTGCGGTGGGCTCCTCCCCGGGCTGCTGTTCCGGGATCGCCTCAACAGCTTCTTCCGTCTCCTGTACTGCTTCCGTCGCCAGTACAGAACCAGCCGGTGCGCTGACAGCCAATGAAAGAACCATCAGATATGTGACCCATCGCATTCTCTTTCCCATTTTTCCGCCTCTCTTTTCATTGCGTCAGGCTTCAGGACACTTCTTCATTCAAATTTATCGATCGGAAGATCATCTCCCGAGACAGAATCATCGGTACTCTGCCCATTGTGTCGGTCCTCGGTCCCTTCTTCTGTGTCCTGCTCCCCTGCTGCCTCTTCCGGGACGGTGTCTGTCTCGTCTGTTGAAGCGGATCCTTCTTCGGGCTCCGTCTCCTCTGTCTCTTCCATCTCCAGCTCTGTCATATCGACAGGCTCTTCCGCAGGTGCCTCTGCCGCCTCAGTTCCAGCTTCCTGTTCTTTCGGCGCTTCGCTCTCCGTCGTCTGGTCAGTTGGCTGGTTGGATTTCCCCGGATTTCCTGAGAGGCTCCTGAACGCCAGAACAATGATCAGTACCAGTAAAACGACCACTGCTGCCAGAATCGCTTTTTTATTCTTCTCCATAGTGTGTTCTTTCTGAATTATTGATTCGACTGGATCTGTCTCCATATCTGAACAGGGTGGAGGCTGTCAACCCCCGCCCTGTCCCTTTGCTTTCTGTCTCTATTCTCTTCCTCTTACTTCAAGGCTCGAACGGATCGATCGGCGTATCATCCCCGTCGCTGGTCGTGATCACGTCCTGCGTCTCGAAACGGATGATCTCTACCTCTGCGTTCTCGTACTTCTCTCTGCTCATGGCTGTCGGTCTCCTTTCTTTCTTCCTTTCATGCCACTTTGACGGTTTCCTCTATATCCTGCAGCTTCCGCTTACTGCCCCTTCGTTGCAAGGTACGCTTCCGCTGCCTTGTTGTACATGTACAGGCTCCTGCATGTTTCCATCAGCTCCTGGCTCTCTGTTCCCTTCGCCAGTGTGTTCCTCACATACGTCAGCGCTCCGTACGTCACGCTTCCGCTGTTCCCATTCCCGTCTGTCACACTCACTGTGTACATATGGTCAAGGTCCTGTGCCTTCACGTTGCTGATCTCGATGCAGTACCTCCCGCTCTTCAGGACCGGCGTGTAGCCGCCTTTCCCGTCTACCTTGAACGTGTACTCTGAAATATCGTGCCCTTCTTCTACCTCGAAGTGATATCTCAGTACCGTCTCCGACTGCAGCGACAGGTTCGCTCCGTATACTGTGATCCCCTCCGGCATCTCCGTTTTGCTCATCT
>DFIR01000077.1 GCA_002372815.1 Lachnospiraceae bacterium UBA3692 | reverse complement strand
AATGCTGTCTAACCAGCTGTCAGAAATGGCTACCGGACAGCAGAGAAGACAGGTGAAAGCTGAATGCTGTCTATCCAGCTGTCAGAACTGGCTTCCGGACAGCTGACAAGACAGGCGTAAGCTGAATGCAGAAACCTATGCGGGAGTGTTTATTTAAAGCATGAAAATAAGCAGTTGGCAAAGGAATCAACGAAATATGAAAAAAAGCAGTTGTCCGTTGGAAGTTCGGATCACTGCTTTTCTTTCTGCGAATGACATATAATTACGTACAAAAAAACATCCCGGTAACGGGATGTCTTCTGTGGGTTGGGCTGTTTAAAAACAGTCAACAGCTCGTAGCGGAATCGAACCGCTGTTTCCGCCGTGAGAGGGCGGCGTCTTAACCCCTTGACCAACGAGCCATGTGCTTTGCTTGACGCAAGAGTTACTTTAGCATAAAAAGGATGGGTACGCAAGGCTTTTTTTAAAAATCTTTTTGAAGTGCAAATGACTTGTGCTGTAAGTCTTATTTAACGTTTGCATGATGACCAGACAGATGACAGATTATCACAAGATGTACTATACATAAAGGACAGCCTGCAGCCTTCCTTTTATGAAATTACATGAGTGCGCCGGCGAGACGGCTCCCCGCGCAGCCACGGTATTCCGCGCCTGCCTGCAGATATACAGGGTACACATGAGCCTTAAAGAAGAAGCATCCGAATATACCTGATCGCAGGAAGGCCTCTGGCAGTTCGGAGGTGCTGTGTCCGCACAGCGCCTCCGTTGTCCTACTGTCTGAGGCCGCCGGTCTTCAGAGCGGCGGCCGAGCCCAGACATTGGCTGACAGGGGCCTCCCTGGGATCTATGTATATTCTGCTGATTCGTCCGGCGTATGTGTACCCTGTATACTGGCAGGCAGGCGCGCAGATACCAGCTATCCGCGCAGCGATCGTGACACTCACGGACACAGGACCGCTGTTCATGCGCCCCATGCGCCGGGGCTTACATGAAGAACCCATTTCCTCCCTCGCAAGCGCTGTTTTCCGCTTGCATTTATGCAGATACTGTGCTAATATGCGAGTGAAATGAATAGTGTTGGATGGTAAGTGGGCTTCGCGGTCCGCTTTTTTGTTGGGTGTACACGCATCCGGAGGGATCATGTCGAGACAGAAGCAGATCGAGGAGAGGACGGAGCAGCTGGTCACACCGATCGCAGAAGCGAACGGCGTGCGCATTTATGATGTGGAGTATGTGAAGAGCGGCGGCGAGTACGGGCTGACGGTCTTTATAGATAAGGAAGGCGGCGTGAATATCCAGGACTGCGAGGCGGTCAGCAGGGCGCTCTCGGATGCGCTGGATGAGGATGATTTCATCGGTGATCCGTATACACTGTATGTATCCAGCCCGGGACTGGGAAGGAAGCTGACGAGGGACCGGCATCTGGCGCAGAGCATCGGCATGCGCGTGGAGGTGCGGCTGTACAAAGCGGATCCGCAGACGGGCAGCAAGGACCTCGCCGGAGTTCTGCTGGGGTATGACAGTGAGACGCTCCGGATCCTGGCGGATACGGAGGGAGATCCGGAAGAGAGGACACTGGCCAGGAAAGCTGTCGCAGTGATCCGGCTGGAACTGGACCTGTAAATTGCGGGGCCTGCGGGCGGAGCATGAACCGTCCAGGCACCTTGAGAAAAGGAGTAGAGATGAGAAGAGGCACTAAGAAGGCAGGCACGGAGGGCATCAGCGAGAAGGAGAGAGTCGGCGAACTCCACGCGGCGATCATGATGATCTGCGAGGAGAAGAAGATCAGCCCGGACATCCTTTATGATGCCATTGAGAATTCTCTTCGCACCGCGTGCAAGAATCATTTCGGCAAGGAGGACAACATCGGCGTCGAGATCAACAGGGAGACCTCCGAATACCGCGTCTACGCGGAGAAGACGGTCGTCGGAAGCCCTGAGGAAGTGGAAGACCCGATGCTGCAGATCACGCAGGACGAGGCAGTGCAGCTGCATCTGACCAGCGAGATCGGCGCGGTCGTGCAGGTGGATATCAACAGCCGCGACTTCGGACGGATCGCGACGGCGAATGCCAAGAATATCATCACCCAGAAGATCCGTGAGGAAGAGAAGAACGCCGTCATCAACTACTTCAGCGAAATGAAGAATACCGCCGTCACCGGCATCGTCGGCAGACGGCTCGGAAGAAATCTCAGCATCAACCTCGGACGCGCGGACGGCATCCTTCCCGACAAGGAGCAGATCCCCGGAGAGGTCCTTGAGGCCGATGACCACGTCAAGGTCTACATCATGGAAGTGCAGAACAACAGCCGCGGTCCCCGCATCCTGGTGAGCCGGCGCTGCAAGGAACTGGTGCAGAGCCTGTTCGAGACGGAAGTCGCGGAGATCCAGCAGGGCATCGTCACGATCGAGAGCATCGCGAGAGAGCCCGGCAGCCGCACGAAGATCGCCGTCTGGTCGAACGATCCGGACGTGGACGCCGTCGGCGCCTGCGTCGGTCTCAACGGCAGCCGCGTCAACGCCATCGTCCGCGAGCTGAGCAGAGACGGCAGAGAGAAGATCGACATCGTGAACTGGGACGAGAACCCCGGCGAGCTGATCAAGAACGCGCTGTCGCCGGCGAAGATCACGGCTGTTTTCGCGGATCCGGAGGAGCGCAGTGCGAAGGTCGTCGTGCCGGACTACCAGCTGTCTCTTGCTATCGGCAAGGAAGGCCAGAACGCCCGTCTCGCCGCGAAGCTCACCGGCTACCGCATCGATATCAAGAACGAGACCCAGGCCAAGGATGCCGTCGGGTTCCGTTATGAGGACTACCTGGATTACGACGAGTATGACGGGGAGGAATACGAGGAAGAGTACGAGGAAGGCGCCTACGAAGAGGGCTACGAGGAGGCACCCGTGGAGGAGTCTCAGGAAGAACCCGCTGAGTATGATGCCGGCAGCATGGAGGAATGAGCCGCAATGCTGAAGAAGATCCCGATGCGCAGATGCATCGGCTGCGGAGAGAGCAAGGAGAAGAAACAGCTGATCCGCGTGATCCGCACCCCGGAAGGAGAGATCCTTCTTGACAGGACCGGAAGAGCGAACGGCAGGGGCGCCTATCTGTGCAATGATCCCGCCTGTCTCCGGACAGCAGCGAAGAAGCGGTCGTTGAACAGGGCCCTGAAGACATCCGTGCCGCAGGAGATCTACGCGGCGCTGGAAGAGGAGATGAAAGCGCAGTGACGGAAAGGATCTATTCCCTGCTGGGACTGGCCATGAAGGCCGGCAAGGTCAGCGGCGGCGACATGGCGCTGCAGACCGTCAGGGACAGAAAGGCCTCCATTCTCCTGATCGCGGAGGACGCATCCGGCAACACACTGGACAGGTTCCGGCGTGCCGCGGAGCGGACAGGCACCCCCTGGGCCGTGTGCGGGACCAAAGAGATGCTCGGCCACGCGGTCGGCAAGGGGGAGCGGTCGTGTCTCGCGGTGCGGGACAGGGGACTGGCCGCCGGTATATATAAGCTATTACAGACACAGGGCTGTGAGATCCACGGAGAACTCCGCGCGGCCCGCGTGAAGGTGCATAAGAACGTTTAAAGAGGAGGGCGCAGGAAAGTTGTCAGAGCAGAACAATGAAAGAGAAGGCAGGAAACCCGAAGAGAGAAGACCGGTGAGACCGGCCGCTCCCGACGGAAAGGCTCCTGTCAAAAAGAAGAAGATCATCATCGTGACGGGAAACGCGAAGACGCCCCGCCAGGGTGGACAGCGCGGCGCCTACAGTACCGGTGGCGGCGGCTCTTATCAGGGTGCCCAGGGACGCAGACCCGGGCGGTCCGGAGACAGCGCCTCCCAGCAGGGACAGGGCGGCCAGAGACGGCGGGAAGGCGGACGCAGCGAACGCCCGCAGTCCGCGCAGCAGCCTGTCCACAGGATCATCAAGCCCAGCGTGCGCCCTACGCAGATGGAAGTGGATTATCACAAGCCGGTCCAGCAGCCGGTGCGCAGACCGCGCCCGGAGGCGGAGCAGCCCATGCAGGAAGTGCAGACGGCAGCAGCCGCTCCCGCACCCGCAGAAGTCATGAACGAGCCCGCTGAGGCGGTCGTGAAGGCAGCGCCGGAAGTGCAGAAAGAGGCGGCAGCCCCTGTCCGCGAGAGCGCCGCTGTACAGAAGCCAGCAGAAGTGCCCGCGGAAGCCCCGAAGGCAGCGGAGACCGTGCGCCCCGCAGAGGAGGCGGCACCTGCAGCACCTGCAGCGCCCGCAGCTGCTCCCGCCGCACAGCCTGTCGCGGAGCAGAAGCCCGAGACGGCACCTGCACAGGCGCAGGAACAGAGAACCGAGACAAGAGCGGAGCAGAGCTCCGTGCAGAGAGCGGAACAGCCCGCCGGGCAGCCGCAGCGCCAGGAGCGCTACGAGCGCACGGATCGCGCAGACCGCGGCGACAGGTCTTCACAGCCCCGCTCCGGCGGCGCGAGACCTTATGACCGTCAGGACCGCCAGGACCGTCAGGACCGCCAGGATCGCGGCGCCGCAAGGGGACCGCGCACCGGCTTCGGCGAAGGAAGACCGCAGGGCGGCCAGCGCTACGGCGACAGACCTGCCGGCGGATACAGGAGCGGCCAGGGCGGCCCGCAGCGTGACGGCAGACCTTCTGCAGGCCCCGGCGGACGCGGCACAGGCGCGCCGAGGACCGGCGGATTCCGCAGCGGACAGGGCAGCAGCCCGTTCGGCGGCTCCCAGGGACGCAGCCAGGGCGGACGTCCGTTCAGCGCCCAGCCCGGACGCGGACCGGTGTCCGGAGAGGGCAAGAGCCGCAGGCCCGGCGGGGACGGTTTCTCCTCCGAGAAGAAGAGAGACGACAAGAACCGCAAGAACAACCAGCGCCGCGACGAGCGCTCCAGAAAGGACCGCATCTATACGGACGAGCAGGAGGCGGTGAGGAAGAACCGCCCCGGACGTTTCATCAAGCCGGAGAAGCGGCCTGAGGAGACGGTCGAAGAGCAGATCAAGATGATCACCATCCCCGAGAAGATCACGCTCCGTGACCTCGCGGAGAAGATGCACATCAGTCCCGCGGAGATCATCAAGAAGCTCTTCCTGAAGGGGCAGGTCATGACCCCCAACAGCGAGCTCGACTACGAGCAGGCCTCCAATATCGCCGAAGATTACGACATCCTCTGTGAAGAAGAGGAGAAGGTCGACGTCATCGAGGAGCTGCTGAAAGAAGAGGATGACAGCGAGGACGACATGGTCCCCAGACCGCCCGTCATCTGCGTCATGGGTCACGTCGACCACGGCAAGACCTCCCTTCTGGACGCGATCCGCAAGACCAACGTCACAGACAAGGAAGCCGGCGGCATCACACAGGCGATCGGCGCCTACACCGTCTCCATCGACGGCCGCTCGATCACGTTCCTGGATACGCCCGGCCATGAAGCTTTCACCGCGATGCGTATGCGCGGCGCGAATTCGACGGATATCGCCGTCCTCGTCGTAGCAGCGGACGACGGCGTCATGCCGCAGACCAAGGAAGCCATCAGCCATGCGAAGGCCGCAGGCGTTGAGATCGTCGTGGCGATCAACAAGATCGACAAGCCCGGCGCCAACGTCGACAGGGTCAAGCAGGAGCTCACCGAATACGATCTGATCCCCACCGACTGGGGCGGAAGCACGGAATTCGCGGAGGTGTCCGCGAAGACCGGAGAGGGCATCGAAGACCTTCTCGAGACGATCCTGCTGACCGCGGACGTCATGGAACTGAAAGCAAATCCGAACCGTCTCGCCAGAGGCCTCGTCCTGGAGGCCAAGCTCGACAAGGGCAGAGGCCCTGTCGCGAACGTGCTGGTGCAGAAGGGTACGCTCCATGTGGGCGATTTCATCTCCGCAGGCGCCTGCTCCGGCAAGGTCCGCGCGATGATCGACGACAAGGGACGCCGCGTGAAGGAAGCGAAGCCTTCGCAGCCGGTCGAGATCCTCGGCCTCTCGGATGTCCCCAGTGCCGGCGAGGTCCTCGTCGCGCACGAGAGCAATGAGTCCTCCAAAGCCTTCGCTGCCACCTACAAGACGCAGCACAAGGAGGAACTGCTCGAAGAGACCCGCATGCGCATGAACCTGGACGACCTGTTCAGCCAGATGAAGGAAGGAAACCTGAAGGAATTCAACCTGATCATCAAGGCGGACGTGCAGGGCAGCGTGGAAGCGCTGAAGGCAAGCCTTCTCAAGCTCTCCAACGAGGAGGTCGTCGTCAAGGTCATCCACAGCGGTGTCGGCGCCATCACGGAATCCGACGTCACGCTGGCCTCCGCTTCGAACGCGGTCATCATCGGCTTCGGCGTCCGTCCGGATGCGACAGCCAAGGCGCTGGCGGACCACGAAGGCGTGGATGTGCGTCTCTACAAGGTCATCTACCAGGCGATCGACGCGGTGGAAGCAGCCCTCAAGGGCATGCTGGCACCTGTCTACGAGGAGCGGGTCATCGGCCACGTCGAGGTCCGCATGCTCTTCAAGGCCTCCCACGTCGGCAACATCGCCGGTTCCTATGTCACGGACGGCGTGATCCGCAGAGGCTGCCTGTGCAGGATCCGCAGAGGCGACGAGATGATCTACGAGGGCAAGCTCGCGTCCCTGAAGCGCTTCAAGGACGACGCCAGGGAAGTCAAGGAAGGCTTCGAGTGCGGCCTGGTCTTCGACGGATTCGACAAGATGCAGGTCGGCGATATCGTGGAAGCCTATGATCTCGTGGAAGTGCCCAGAACCTGAGTGAACGGAAGATTGTGCCCGCAGCGGACCTCCGCCGCGGGCACTTGCGTGAAGCAACTGGCCGATCGGCTGCCTCTTAAGGTGAGAACATATGAGAAAAAACAGTGTGAAGAACCGCCGCATCAATGAAGAAGTGCAGAGAGCACTCAGCGAGATCATCCGCGGCGGCCTGAAAGATCCGCGGATCAGTCCGCTTACGAGCGTCACGAACGTGGAAGTCGCGCCGGACCTCAAGTCCTGCCGCGCGTGGATCAGTGTCTACGGCAAGCCGGAGGACACGCAGCAGACGATGGAAGGGCTTGCGAGTGCCTCCGGTTTTCTCCGGGGGGAGCTGGCGAGGCGCGTCAACCTGCGTCACACGCCGGAGATCCGCTTCATCGCGGATGATTCCATTGCGTACGGCGTCGCCATGTCGCACAGGATCGACGAGGTGACGGCCATCGACAGGATGGCGCAGGAACAGCGGGGCCCCGAGCCTGAGGAGGAAGCGTGAGCGCGGCGGCCGATCTGATCCGGATCGCGGGGGATGCGCGGACCGTGGCCGTCAGCGGGCATGTGCGCCCGGACGGGGACTGCGTGGGATGCTGCATGGCAGCCGCCCTGTATCTGGAGAAGGCCTGCCCGCAGCTGAAGGCGGACATCCTCCTGGAGTCCGTGCCGGAAGAACTGGTCGGGAACATTCCTTATACGGAGCGCATCCTGACGGACCGCGCCGCGGCGCGCGATCAGTATGACCTCTTCCTCTGCGTCGACACGGCGCCGGAGAGACTCGGCTGCTTCCGGGACCTGTTCGACAGCGCGGGGAGGACCGCCAATATCGACCACCACATCAGCAACCGGGGCGGCGGCATGGTCAATGTCATCGACCCCGCCGCGGGCAGCGCCTGCGAGGTGCTCTATACCCTCATGGATCCAGCGCAGATCGACCGGGACATCGCGGTCTCTCTCTATGTCGGGATCGTGACGGACACCGGGGTCTTCCGGTATTCCTCCACATCTCCGGAGACGCACCGGATCGCCGCCGCGCTTCTGGAGCATGATTTCGACCACGCGTCCATCGTGCGGGATGTCTTCTATGTGAAGTCTTTTGCCCGCAATAAGGTCATGGGGGCCGCCCTCATGTCCGCCCAGAGCCGTCTCGGCGGCAGACTGATCACGTGCATGCTGTCGGCGGCACAGAGAGAGGCCTGCGGCGCCACGGAGGCGGACGTGGACGGGATCAGCGCCCAGATGGCCCTCACGCGGGGCGCGGACTGCGCGATCCTCGCGAGCGAGACCGCGGACGGGAACTGGCGGTGCAGCCTTCGTTCCAACGGCATCACCGACGTGTCCGTGATCGCGGCGCAGTTCGGCGGAGGCGGCCATCAGAGAGCCGCGGGCTGTACGGTCAGCGGCGACGCGGAGGACATCCTCCTGGAGATGGAGTGCCTCGCGGCGATGCAGCTGGAGAGCGCCGTGCCGCGGATCTGAGGAGCATTTATGTATAACGGAATGCTGAATATCCGCAAGGAGCCGGGCTACACGTCGGCGGATGTCGTGGCGAAGCTCCGCGGGATCCTGCACATGCGCAGGATCGGACATACGGGGACGCTCGATCCGGCCGCGGAGGGCGTCCTGCCGGTCTGCCTGGGCAGCGCGACGAAGCTGTGCGACCACATCGCGGACCGGGACAAAGTCTACGAGACAGTGATGCGGCTGGGCGTGACGACCGACACGGAGGACATGACCGGGCAGATCCTCACGGAGATGTCCGGCGGCGAGGTGCGGCGGCGCGTCACGGAGGAGGCCCTGCGGGAGACCGTGCAGAGCTTCGCCGGCGACTACGCGCAGATCCCGCCCATGTATTCCGCCATCAAGGTCGGCGGGAAGAAGCTGTATGAGCTGGCCCGTGCGGGCCGCACGGTCGAACGGAAGCCCAGAAACGTGCGGATCCTCGCGATCGAAGTGACGGAGGTGTCGCTGCCCCTGGTGCGGATGACGGTGACCTGCTCGAAGGGCACCTATATCCGTTCCCTCTGCAGGGATATCGGGGAGCAGCTGGGGACAGGCGCCGCCATGGAGTCCCTCCTGCGGACGCGCGTCGGGATCTTCGGGATCGAAGAGGCGCTGCGCCTCGGGGAGCTCGAGGAGAGGATGCGGACGGATCCGGAGCTGGTCCGGGAGGCGGTCATTCCTGTGGATGCTTTCTTCGCGGAGGCGCCCGCGGTGACTGCCGCGGAGGACGCCATGAAATATCTCCGCAACGGCAACGCGCTCTTTCCCGACCAGGTGACGGGGGAGAACGGGGAGCGGCCGGCGGGGGCGCCCGGCACCCGCGCGCGCGTCTATGGGGCGGAAGGTGTTTTTTACGCGGTCTATCAGTGGGATGACAGCGGGAAGCTGGTCCCGGTACAGATGTTCCTGCCAAAGGAGTAGAGAAGTGCAGATCATTTCCGGTACAAAAGAATTCAACCAGCTGCCTCCGGCCGCCGTGGCCATCGGCAAATTTGACGGCGTGCACCGCGGGCACAGGAAACTGATAGGGGAACTGCTCGCCAGAAAGGCGCAGGGCCTCTGCGCCGCGATCCTGACATTTACGCCGGCCCCGGAGACCTTCTTCGGATTTGGCGACGGATATTCCGTGACGACCCAGGAGGAGAAAAGAAGGATCTTCAGCGAACTGGGGATCGACTACCTGATCGAATACCCCTTCGACCGGGAGACGGCGGATACGCTGCCGGAGCTGTTCGTGCGGGAGATCCTGCAGGAACAGATGAACGCGCGGTTCATCGCAGCCGGTCCGGACCTCTCTTACGGACGGCGCGGCGTCGGGGATTACACGCTCCTGGAGGAGATCGGCCGGGAGGAAGGCTTTGAGACCATGTGCGTCGAGAAGCTCCGGATCGGCGGGGAGGTCGTGAGTTCCTCCAGGATCCGGGCACTCCTGCGGGAGGGCCGGATGGAGGAGGTGCAGGAGTGTCTCGGGAGGCCTTACAGCATCCTGGGGACCGTCCGGCACGGCAGGGAGCTCGGCCGCACGATCGGCATCCCCACCATCAACCAGGTCCCGGAGACAGAGAAGCTCCTGCCGCCCCGCGGCGTCTACTATTCGATCGTCACGGTGGACGGGACCGCCTTCCCCGGTATGACCAACATCGGCGTGCGCCCCACCGTGTCCGGCGACGGCACGATCACTGCGGAGACCCACCTGTTCGGATTCTCCGGCGACCTGTACGGAAAGAGCGCGCAGACGGACCTGCTGCACTTCCGCCGGCCCGAAAAGCGTTTCGGCAGCCTGGAGGAACTGAAGGCCGCCATGGAGGCCGATATCCGGGCGGGAGAGGACCTGTTTCGCCGCGATTTTCCCTGTTTACAGACGGAACAAGTTATGATATGATGCATTTGCTGTGCACGTACCGATACTCCGGAAACGGCGTCTCCGACCCTTCCCTGGTATCCGGCCCACCGCAGCATAGAGCGGGAAGGTGTCCCGCCACTGATCGAAAGGAGAGAAGACATGATCAGCAAAGAGAAGAAGACAGAAGTTATCAAACAGTACCAGCGCTTCGAGGGCGACACCGGTTCGCCGGAAGTCCAGATCGCGATCCTCACTTTCAGGATCCGCGAGCTCACCGAGCACATCAAGAAGAACCCGAAGGACCACCACTCCGGCAGAGGTCTTCTGATGCTTGTCGGTAAGCGCAGAGGCCTTCTTGACTACCTCAAGAAGACCGACATCACCCGCTATCGTACACTCATCGAGCAGCTGGGTATCAGAAAGTGATCTGAATACAGCAATCATCGAGACGGCGATCACCGCATTGCGGTTCAGCCGTCTCTGTTGCGTCAGAGAGTAAAAGCTTCAGCAGGAAACAGAAGAAGAGACGGATCGGAAGATAAGACTAAAGAGACGGATCGAAGAAGAAGAAAGAGAAGAGGCAAGGAAAGAACATGTACAAAACTTACGAGATGGAACTGGCCGGAAGGCCGCTGCGCGTAGATATCGGCCGTGTCGGCAAGCAGGCCGGCGGCTGCGCCTTCATGCACTACGGCGACACGACGCTGCTGTGCACGGCGACCGCTTCCGCTTCCCCGCGGGACGGCATCGATTTCTTCCCGCTGAGCGTTGAATACAGCGAGAAGTTCTACGCGGTCGGCAAGATCCCCGGCGGTTTCAACAAGAGAGAAGGAAGGCCCAGCGAGAACGCGATCCTCACGAGCCGTGTCATCGACCGTCCGATGCGTCCGCTGTTCCCCAAGGACATGCGCAATGACGTCACGCTCGAGGCCATGGTCATGAGCGTGGATCCCGCATGCCGTCCGGAGCTCGTCGCCATGATCGGCGCGTCTCTGGCGACTTCCATCTCCGATATCCCGTTCGCGGGTCCCTGCGCAGCGACGCAGGTCGGCCTTGTGGACGGCGAGATGATCATCAACCCCAGCCAGGAGCAGTGGGCGAAGGGCGACCTGAAGCTCACCGTCGCCTCCACGGCGGACAAGGTGATCATGATCGAAGCCGGCGCGAACGAGGTGCCGGAGGCCGACATGATCCGCTACATCTATGAGGCGGACGCGGTCAACAAGAAGATCATCGAGTTCATCAACGGCATCGTCGCCGAGTGCGGCAAGCCGAAGAGAGAGTATGTCAGCTGCGCCATCCCGGAGGAGCTCTTCGCGGCGATCCGCGAGATCGTGCCGCCGGCAGAGATGGAAGAGGCGGTCTTCACGGATGACAAGCAGGTCCGTGAGAACAACGTGGCTGCCTACAAGGAGAAGCTGAAAGAGGCGTTCGCCGAGAAGCCCGAGTGGCTGGCGATCCTCGACGAGGCTGTCTACCAGTACGAGAAGAAGACCATCCGCAAGATGATCCTGAAGGACCACAAGCGTCCCGACGGCAGAAAGATCGACGAGATCCGTCCTCTTGCCGCGGAAGTCGACATCATCCCGCGCGTGCACGGCAGCGCCATGTTCACCCGCGGACAGACCCAGATCTGCGACGTCGTCACCCTTGCGCCGCTCTCCGAAGCACAGCGCGTCGAGGGCCTCGATCCGAACGTCACGGAGAAGAGATATGTCCACCACTACAACTTCCCGGCCTACTCCGTAGGCGAGACCAAGGTCTCCCGCGGCCCGGGACGCAGAGAGATCGGCCACGGCGCCCTCGCCGAGAGAGCCCTGCTGCCCGTTCTTCCCTCTGTGGATGAGTTCCCTTACGCGATCCGTGCGGTCTCCGAGACCTTCGAGTCCAACGGCTCCACGTCCATGGCTTCCACCTGCGCTTCCTGCATGGCTCTGATGGCAGCAGGCGTCCCGCTGAAGAAGCAGGTCGCCGGTATCTCCTGCGGCCTTGTCACGGGCGACACCGATGAGGATTTCGTGCTCCTGACCGATATCCAGGGCCTCGAGGACTTCTTCGGCGACATGGACTTCAAGGT
>DFIR01000044.1 GCA_002372815.1 Lachnospiraceae bacterium UBA3692 | reverse complement strand
CTCTCTACCTGTCTATCCGGCTGTCTATTTCCCTCTTCTGCACAGCCGGGTAGACAGCGCGAAGGACTGTCCCGCGCATACAAGAAAGGAACCACCTTCCCATATCCGTGAGATGTACGATTCACTTCACTGATATGGGAAGGAGGTTCCTGTTTTCTGGACCCGCGCAGAGAACCGTCCCCTGCGCGCTTTAGGATTCTATATTCGCGACCTTGTAATCAAAGGCTTCGATCGCTTCCCGGATCTGTTCATCCGTGACTTCTCGGTCGTAGGTGACTCTGGCGATGCCCTTCTGCAGGTCGACCTTGCCGACGGCGCCGTCGATGCGGTTGATGGCGCGCTCGACGCGGTTCTTGCAGTTCTCGCAGTGCATGCCTTCGACATGGACGATCTTCTCGCCGATCGCCGGGCCTTCCAGTTCCTTGGTCTCGGGGAGTGTCCCGCCGCCGCCTCCGCAGCAGCCGCCCTCTCCTTTGAAGTGTCCGATGCTGCCGCGCAGAGCGAAGACGACGATCACCGCGAGGATCAAAACGATCACAACTGTTGCCATTCTGCTGCGTCCTCCTTTCCTGCCGAGGCAGTCTTCACGGAGCTCACGGATCCTTTCCCTTTCTTCGCGCGGAACCGCTCCGGGATCTCCGTCGTACTGCAGCCGCTGCAACCGCTGCAGCTGCCGCCGCAGGCATTGCAGCCTTTCTTCCGGTCATTCAGCAGTTTCCGGATATCCAGGACGACGATCGCGACGATGATCAGTGTGAGCACGATCGTGGGAAAATTGAAATTGACGCTGAGCCACTCGAGCATAGTGTGCCTCTCTCTTATCATTCACAAAAAACGATTATCACCAATGTACAGAACTGCGTGGAATGAAGCTTCAGCCTCATCCCACACAGTCATCATACAGGAAGGATTCCAAACGGAAAACTCCCTTTGTTCACTTTTTTCCGAAAATTAGGCCTTCATGACAGCCTTCTCACCGATCGAGGTCGCCTCTTTGTAAGGCTTGAACAGCTGGTAGATCATCAGGCCGAGGCAGATCAGCGCAGCGATCAGGCCGAGCACATGCACATTGCCGGTCACAGCGCTGCCGATCTGGTAGATGATCAGCGCGACGACATAGGCGAAGACGCACTGATAGCCGATCGCGAACCAGGTCCACTTCGCGCTGTTCATCTCTCTCTTGATGGCGCCGATGGCCGCGAAGCAAGGCGCGCACAGGAGGTTGAACACGAGATAGCTGTAGCCTGCGAGCGCGGACATATCCTGTGCCAGATTGGCCCAGATCTCCTCACCTTCCTCGCTGACTTCGCCGAACTTATACAGAACACCGAAGGTACCGACCACGTTTTCCTTGGCGATGAGGCCGGTGACAGCCGCGACAGCGGGTCTCCAGGTTCCCCAGCCGAGAGGCGCGAAGATCCATGCGATCGCATTGCCGAGACCTGCCAGCAGGGAGTGCTCCATGAAGTCCTCTTCCGGAAGCATCTGGAAGGCGCCGTCCAGCACGCCGAAGCTGCTCAGAAACCAGACCAGGATCGTTGCCAGAAGGATGACCGTCGCCGCCTTCTTCACGAATGCCGAAGCTCTCTCCCATACGGAGTGCAGGACACCGGATACAGTGGGCATATGGTAGGCAGGAAGCTCCATAACGAACGGAGCGGGCTCACCGGCGAACATCTTCGTCTTCTTCAGCATGATACCGGAGACGATGATCGCCGCGACACCGATGATGTAAGCGCTCCAGCCGACCCACGGATTGTTGCCGAACAGAGCACCGGCGATCAGGGCGATGATGGGAAGCTTGGCACCGCAGGGGATGAATGTCGTTGTCATGACCGTCATGCGGCGGTCTCTCTCGTTCTCAATGGTACGGGATGCCATGACGCCGGGCACACCGCAGCCGATGCCGATCATCATCGGGATGAAGGACTTGCCGGACAGGCCGAACTTCCGGAAGATACGGTCCATGATGAAAGCGATACGCGCCATGTAGCCGCACTGCTCCAGAATTGCCAGGCACAGGAAGAGGACGATCATCTGCGGCAGGAAGCCGAGGACCGCGCCGACACCGGCGACGATACCGTCGACGACCAGTCCGACCAGCCAGTCGGCAGCTCCGACACCTTCCAGGAAACCGGTGACAGCCGGAGGAATGATCTCTCCGAACAGGACGTCATTCACCCAGTCCGTGCCGATCGTACCGATCGTGGAGATGGCCAGATAGTAGACCAGGAACATGACCAGCGCAAAAATAGGAAGCGCGAGGATCCTGTTCGTCACGATCCGGTCGATCTTATCGGAGAGGGAGAGCTGTCCCTCATTGACCTTCTTATAGCTGCCGTGCAGCATGGAAGTGATGTAATTGTAGCGCTCGTTGGTGATGATGCTCTCGGAATCGTCATCCTCAGCATCCTCAACAGCCTTGATGATGCTTTCCGCAGCCGCTGTGTCATAGGTGACCTTATCGGCGATCTTGTTGTCTCTCTCAAAGGCTTTGATCTCGTACCAGCGCTTCTGGGAAGCGGGCACATTGCGGAGGGTGTCGCCGATGGAAGCGAGAGCCTTCTCGACCTCTTCGGAATACACCGGCGGCACCGGCACTTTGCTGCCGGAAGCGGCGCTGATGGCGGCCTGTGCGGCCTCATCGATGCCTTTGCCGCGCAGAGCGGAGATCTGCACGATCTTCGCGTCGAGCTTCTGGGACAGTGCGTCCACATCGATCTGATCGCCGTTCTTGTCGATGATGTCCATCATGTTCATGGCGATGACGACCGGGATGCCGAGCTCCAGGATCTGTGTGGTCAGGTACAGGTTTCTCTCCAGATTGGTCGCGTCGACGATGTTGAGGATCGCGTCCGGCTTCTCATCGAGCAGGTAATTTCTCGCGACCACTTCTTCCAGTGTATAGGGAGACAGCGAATAGATGCCCGGCAGATCCGTCAGGATCACATCCTTCTGTCCGCGGATCCGTCCTTCTTTCTTCTCAACCGTGACACCGGGCCAGTTGCCGACATACTGATTTGCGCCGGTCAGCGCGTTGAACAGGGTCGTCTTACCGCTGTTCGGGTTGCCGGCGAGTGCGATTCTGATACTCATACGTTCTCTTCCTCCATGATCTCTATCATTTCCGCATCCGCTTTCCTGACGGTAAGCTCATATCCGCGGACTGTCACTTCCACAGGATCTCCAAGCGGCGCGACCTTGCGGATATACACTTCCGCGCCTTTGGTGATGCCCATGTCCATGATCCTGCGCTTGACCGCGCCTTCGCCATGAAGCTTCACGACTTTGACTGTCTCGCCGATCTTTGCATCTCTTAATGTTCTCACAGTCTCCTCCTTTACTTACTGCTGCTCAGACCATGATCTTCGCCGCCAGTTTCTCACTGATACCGACGCGGACGTTCTTCACGTTCACGATCACATCCCCTCCTCGTCCGGCGGAGACGAGCATGATCTTACTTCCCACACAGAAGCCCATGTTCTCAAGATGTCTCTGTACGTCATCCTTTCCGGAGATCCTCTTGATCTCCAGTTCTTCACCGATGTCTGCAAGTGTAAGCGGCACCATAACATTCCTTCCTTTCGCGGGATCTGGCCAAAAGTGCATCCTTTCTGCTCTCTCAGATACCGGGCATAGTTAGCACTTTATAACCTTATCTATTATATTGTTACCCAAGACTAACAGTCAATCTGTAGAATTAGCTAAAGATAACTTAGTGATTACTAACAAAGTTTGTCTAATATAACGAATTAAATTGTGTATAATTTTTTAATACACAATCTGTTTGAAAGACAGAAAAAAAACAGCGCCGCACGTCTCACCGTGTGGCGCTGCCGTTTCTTTGCGCTGCTATTTATTCTTCTGTTGCCTCTGTCTCTTCCGCCATGATCTCCGCCTCATCTGCCGGAAGTTCCTCCACCGGGAGTTCCTCCGCGGAGAGTTCCCCGTCGATCGCCGCGCTGTCGTCCGCGCGCACCTTTGCGATGCTCACGACCTTCGCGCCTTCGTCCAGGTTCATCAGGCGCACGCCGGAGGCGTGTCTGCCCATCTTCCGGATCTGGGAGGCAGCCAGCTGAATGATGATGCCGTTCGAATTGATGAGCATGAATTCGTGCTCGTCCGTCACGGCCTTGACGCCGACGATATTGCCGGTCCTCTCGTTGATCTTGTAGCAGATCCTGCCGTAGCCGCCGCGGCCCTGTTTGACGAACTGGTCCATGCCGGTGCGCTTGCCCATGCCGTTCTCACAGACGAACAGAAGGGAATCGCCCTGTGTCTGCAGCTGCATGCCGACGACTTCGTCCCCTTCCCGGAGACGGATGCCGTATACGCCGGTGGCGCCGCGCCCCATCGCCCGGACTTCCGTCTCGTCGAAACGGATGCACATGCCCTTCTTCGTGACGATGAAGATCTCGCTCTGCTCGTTGGTCTGCTTGACCTCGATCAGCTCGTCGTCCTCGCGCAGGTTGACGGCGTTGAGGCCGTTCTTGCGGATATTGTTGAAGTCGCTCATGGGCGTCTTCTTGATGATGCCCTTCTTCGTGACCATGAAGAGGTTCTCGTCCTCGTGGCCGTCCAGGATCGGGATGATCGCCGTGATCTTCTCGCCCGGCATCATCTCCAGCAGGTTGATGATCGGGATGCCGCGGGAAGTGCGGCTCGCCTCCGGGATCTTGTAGGTCTTCATCTTGTAGACGCGGCCCTTGTTCGTGAAGAACATGATCGGATCGTGCGTCTTATTCATAAGAAGATCTTCGATATAGTCGTTCTCGAGCGTGTTCATGCCCTTGATGCCGCGGCCGCCGCGGTTCTGGACCTTGAAATTGTCCACGGTCATGCGCTTGATGTAGCCGAGGGACGACATCGTGATCACGGTATTGACATTGGGGATCAGATCCTCCGTGGCGATCTCGGAGGCATCCGCCTCGATACGGGTGAGACGGTCCTCGCCGTACTTGTCGGCGATCTCCTGGATCTCCTTGCGGATCACGCCCAGCAGCAGCTTTCTGTCGCCGAGGATCGCCTGGTACTCGGCGATCTTCTTCAGGAGCTCCTGGTGCTCGTTCTCCAGCTTGTCTCTTTCCAGACCTGTCAGGGCCCGGAGACGCATGTCCACGATCGCCTGGGCCTGCACATCGTCCAGGCCGAAGCGGGTGATCAGTCTCTCCTTGGCTTCCTGCACATTGGCGCTCTCGCGGATGATGCGGACCACCTCGTCGATGTTGTCCAGCGCGATGAGCAGTCCCTGCAGGATATGATCCCTCTCCAGTGCCTTGTTGAGATCATATTTGGTCCTGCGCGTGACCACGTCCTCCTGATGGGTCAGATAGTGGGTCAGGAGTTCCTTGATATTCATGACGCGCGGCTCGTTGCCGACAAGGGCGAGCATCGTCACGCCGAACGTATCCTGCAGCTGCGTGTGTTTGAACAGCTGGTTCAGTATCACATTGGGATTCGCGTCGTGGCGCAGTTCGATGACGACGCGCATGCCTTCGCGGTCGGACTCGTCGCGAAGATCGGTGATGCCTTCGATCTTCTTGTTTTTCACCAGATCCGCGATCTTCTGGATCAGGTTCGCTTTGTTGACCAGATAAGGGAGCTCCGTCACGACGATGCGGTTCTTGCCGCCGTGCATCGCCTCGATATTCGTCACGGCGCGGGTGACGATCTTGCCGCGGCCGGTCCGATAGGCCTCATTGACGCCGGCCGTCCCCATGATCACGCCGCCTGTGGGAAAATCAGGCGCCTTCACGATCTTCAGGATCTCGTCGATCTCCGTGTCGCGGTCCTCAATGACCTGGTTGTCAATGATCTTGACGACTGCGCCGATCACTTCCCGCAGGTTGTGCGGGGGAATATTGGTCGCCATACCGACCGCGATGCCGGTCGTACCGTTTACGAGCAGATTGGGAAAACGGCTGGGGAGGACCGAGGGCTCCTTCTCCGTCTCATCGAAGTTGGGGACGAACTCGACCGTGTTCTTGCCGATGTCGGCGAGCATCTCCATGGAGATCTTTGTGAGACGGGCTTCCGTATATCGCATCGCGGCGGCGCCGTCGCCGTCCACGCTGCCGAAGTTGCCGTGTCCGTCGACAAGGGTACAGCGCATCGACCACGGCTGGGCCATATTGACCAGCGCTCCGTAGATCGAACTGTCACCGTGCGGGTGATATTTACCCATCGTATCGCCGACGATACGGGCACATTTTCTGTGCGGCTTGTCGGGACCGTTGTTCAGCTCGCTCATCGCGTACAGGATCCTTCTCTGTACGGGCTTCAAGCCGTCCCGCACGTCGGGAAGGGCTCTGGACGCAATGACGCTCATCGCATAGTCGATATACGATGTCTCCATGGTCTTGCGGAGGTCTACTTCCTGGATCCTGTCAAAGATTGTCTCTTCCATGCTGTTTCCTTTTTATGAGTGCTGAAGCTTTCTTATCAGCACCATGTCTCAGAAAGCTTCGCTTTCTGAGACTGGAGGCGAACAGAGGCGCTGCGCGCCTTGTCCGCCTCCGGGCCAATCACAGAAAAGCTGCCCGGAGAGTAAACTCTCCGTTCATCTTCTCTGTAATTGTCCCTACGGTGCTGATTATATATCCAAGTTTTTCACGTACTTTGCGTTGGTTTCGATGAATTCGCGGCGGGGTTCGACCTTGTCGCCCATGAGGATGTTGAAGGTCAGGTCGACTTCGGATTCGGTCTCCTCGTTGATCATGACGCGCTTGAGGATGCGGGTCTCCGGATTCATCGTGGTCTCCCAGAGCTGTTCCTTGTCCATTTCGCCAAGGCCTTTGTAGCGCTGGATGCGGTTGTTCTGGTCGCGGCCGACGTCTTCCAGGATCCTGTTGAGCTCCTCGTCGCTGTAGGCGTACCATACCTTGCGGTTCTTCTCGAGCTTGTAGAGCGGCGGCATGGCCAGGTATACGTGGCCCTGCCGGATCAGCTCCGGCATGAAGCGGTAGAGGAAGGTGAGCATCAGCGTGTCGATGTGGGCGCCATCGACGTCGGCATCCGTCATGATGATGATCTTGTCATAGCGGAGCTTGTCGATGTTGAATTCGTCCCGGATGCCCGTGCCGAACGCGGTGATCATCGCCTTGATCTCCTCGTTGGCGTAGATGCGCTCCTCACGCGCCTTCTCGACGTTCAGGATCTTGCCGCGGAGGGGCAGGATGGCCTGGGTGGCACGGCTGCGGGCGCCCTTGGCGCTTCCGCCGGCGCTGTCGCCCTCGACGAGGAAGATCTCGCACTTGGAGGGATCCTTCTCCGAGCAGTCGGCGAGCTTGCCGGGAAGACTTGCCGTCTCGAGGACGGATTTTCTCCTGGTAGCCTCTCTCGCGCGGCGGGCTGCCTCACGGGCTCTCTGGGCCAGGATGGATTTCTCGCAGATCGTCTTCGCGACAGTCGGATTCTGCTCGAGAAAATATGTCAGCTGCTCCGAGACGACGCGGTCCGTCGCGCCGCGGGCCTCGACGTTGCCGAGCTTCTGCTTCGTCTGTCCCTCGAACTGCGGATCCTCGATCTTGATGCTGATGATGGCCGTGATGCCCTCACGGATGTCCTCGCCGGACAGGTTCGGTTCGCTGTCGCGGAGGATCTTGTTCTTTCTGGCGTAGTCGTTGAAAGTCTTGGTGACGGCGTTGCGGAAGCCGACAAGATGCATGCCGCCTTCCGGCGTGTTGATATTGTTGACGAAGCAGTACTCGCTGTTGGTGAAGGAATCGTTGTGCTGCATGGCGACTTCCACGTAGACGTTGTTCCTCGTGCCCTCGAAGTACATGATCTCGTCGTAGAGCGGTGTCTTGGAGCGGTTCAGATACGCGACGAATTCCTTGATGCCGCCCTCATAACAGAAAGTATTCTCTCTGTATTCCTTCACGGTCGTCCCGTCGTCGCTGACGGACGGACGGTCATCCCGCAGCGTGATCCGGAGTCCCTTCGTGAGGAAGGCCATCTCGCGCAGGCGGTTCTTCAGCGTATCATAGTCAAAAACGGTCGTCTCACGGAAAATATCCGGATCCGGGAGGAACGTGACAGACGTCCCTGTCTCCTCCGCCTTGCAGGAGCCGATCTCCTGCAGACCCTTCGTGATCTTGCCGCCGTTCTCAAATCGCTGCTTCCAGATCTTTCCTTCCTGCTTCACAGTGACTTCCAGCCAGGAGGAAAGCGCGTTGACGACCGAAGCGCCGACGCCGTGCAGACCGCCGGAGACCTTGTATCCTCCGCCGCCGAACTTGCCGCCCGCGTGGAGGATGGTGAAGACCACTTCCACGGCCGTCTTGCCGGTCTTGTGGTTGATGCCGACGGGAATGCCGCGGCCGTTGTCCGTGACCGTGACGGAACCGTCCGGATTGATCGTCACTTCGATATGCGTGCAGAAGCCCGCGAGCGCCTCATCCACCGAATTGTCCACGATCTCATAGACGAGGTGGTGCAGGCCTCTCACGGAGGTCGTGCCGATATACATGCCGGGTCTCTTCCGGACAGCTTCCAGGCCTTCCAGGACCTGGATATTGTCCGCCGTATAATCTCCGACTTCCGTCGTATCCTTCACATTGTCGTCGATCTCCTGCTCCTGCGGAAGATCGAAAGCGCCTTCGGCGGGCCTTCCGGAAGGGGCGGCCGTTTCTGCATTGTCGGGTGCGGGCAGGGTCTCTTTTGCTCTGATGTCTTCTTTACTCATTCTCTCCTCTTCCCGGTTCGTTGCTCATCGCGACTCTCCCGTTCTCGATCCTGTAGATGCGGTCGATCGAGAGTCTGTGGTCCACAAATTCATCCAGTCCCGTGCAGGTGATCACCGTCTGGATCCCGCCGATGGTGTCCAGCAGGTAGTTCTGCCTGCCGCTGTCCAGTTCCGACAGAACGTCATCCAGCATGAGCACCGGCTGATCCCCGATCAGCGAGCGCACAAGTTCGATCTCCGACAGCTTCAGCGACAGCGCGCATGTCCGCTGCTGTCCCTGGGAACCGAACCTCCTGAGATCGATCTCCCCGTTCATGAAGGAGAAATCATCCCTGTGGGGCCCGGAGCCTGTCATCTTCATCGCGATATCTCTGTCGCGCGTCCTGCGGATCTTGTCCGCGAGTTCCTCCTCCTCTGTGTTCGGCTCATAGATCAGGCGCAGCTGCTCTCTTCCGCCGGACAGCTTCCCGTGGATCTCCTCCACCATCGGCACCAGCTGCGACAGGAACTGCCTGCGCCTCTCAATGATGCGCCTGCCGTGTTCGACGAGCTGTCCGTCCCAGACATCCAGCGTATCCGCCAGCTGCGGGAACATGTTGATATCTTTGAGAAGCTTGTTTCTCTGTTCCATGACCTTGTTGTAGCGATTCAGGTCATAAAGATAAGAGGCGTCCAGCTGGCAGAGCTCCAGATCCATGAAACGACGCCTCTCCGATGGTCCGTTCTTCACAATGCCGAGATCTTCCGGCGAAAAAAACACGATATGCAGCAGCCCGACCAGCTCCGAGGCCTTCCGGATCCGCTGTCCGTTGATCGCGATCCCTTTGCTCCTCCCGGAGCGAAGGTGCATATCCACGGTGTAATCGATCTCCCCCTTCATAAGGACTGCCCGTATATGCGCCTCCTCCTGTCCGAAGCGGATCAGGTCCCGGTCCCTCACACCGCGGTGGGATCTGGTCGTGGAGATCATATACAGCGCTTCCAGTATATTCGTCTTCCCCTGCGCGTTCTCCCCGAACAGGATGTTGGTCCCCGGAGAGAACTGCATCTGCAGCCCCTCATAATTTCTGAAGTTGGATAGTTCCAAAGATTGTATGATCATCCTGCCCCGTTTCTCAGACGCTCGAGCGGACCGTGAACGTCGTTCCCCGGAGGGTCACCTGGTCGCCGTCCCGCAACTTCTTTCCGCGGCGGGTCTCCGTCTCACCGTTGACCTGCACTTCCCCGTCTTCGATGAGGATCTTCCCCTCCACACCGGACTCCACGAGCCCCGCAAGCTTCAGGGCCTGTCCCAGTTTGATAAATTCGTCTCTGATCGTGATTTCCATGATTATTTTTTTTTTTCTATAAAGTGGTGACAGGTTTCCGCAGGAAACC
>DFIR01000047.1:11592-14017 GCA_002372815.1 Lachnospiraceae bacterium UBA3692 | reverse complement strand
AGGTTTAAGACATAGCTGTCCGGCAGTTCCCTGGGAGAGTACCCGGTGATCTGCCGGAATACTCTGTTGAAATTCCGGATCGTCCCAAAGCCGCAGTCCATGGCGATTTCCGTCATACTCAGATCCCGGTTCCTGATCAGGTCGATCGCCCTGTTCACCCGTATATGATTCAGATATTCAGAAAAGGTCATTCCTGATATCCGCTTAAAAAAACGTGAGAAATAGGCCTTGGACATATGCATATAGTCCACGGCTCTTGAAAAGCTGTAGCTCTCCGCGTTTTCATCGATGTCATACAGGAGCTTCTTGTACCGCTCGGTCGCGTCGGATGTCAGGACGGACGTTTCACGGATCTCGTGCGCGGAGAAGATCTCAGCGATCAGCTGCTGCATGAGAGCATTGCTGATCTCGTCGTAGAACCGCCCCTTCCGGATCTCTGCTTTCCGGATCCTGTCCAGCGTCCCGAGCACATCGAATGCATCCGCGAAGACCGGATCGGCAAGACAATAATTGTCGGTGATACGCCGGTTCAGTTCATCGGAAAAAAGAGACACATACAGGGTCGTACCGGGCGCGGAAATGATGGAGTGGATCGACTGCCCTCTCAGATAGATACACTGTCCTTTCTGCAGCGTATAGATCTCCTGATCAAGGGAAATCAGCGCCTCCCCGCGCTCGCATACGGCGATCTCGTGATCGAAGTGCCAGTGCGATATGTTTTTCAGATTCCGGTACTTGCCCACCCATACAAGAGAGTGGTCCGGATAGACCCGGTGTTCATGATTGGCTAACATACTATCAGTCTACTGAAAAGGTCAATAAATGTCCATAATGGGGGACCAGATTTCTTTTGCCGTTAAAGAAGGTTTTCTATAATTTTTTAAGAAGGCATAAAAGATATATCCGGCAATGTTACAGCACAAGGTTTGTTTATAGGGAGGTAATGTATGAAACAGTTCTGGTTTGTGGTAGGTTCCCAGGATCTCTACGGAGAAGAGGTCCTCAGGACAGTGGCGGAGAGAGCGGAAGAGATGGCGGGATGGCTGAGTGAGAAGCTCCCTTATCCGCTGGTCTACAAAGTGACGGCCATGTCCTCCGGCCAGATCACCAAGGTGATCAAAGAGGCCAATTTTGACGATGACTGCCTGGGCGTGGTAACATGGTGTCACACCTTCTCGCCGTCCAAGATGTGGCTGACGGGCCTGTCTATGCTGCAGAAGCTGAGTGCGTCAAGCCGATCATGGAGATGCCGAATCTCCCTGTTGCCAAGGTCATGTGGAAGGCTATGCCTTCTCTGGAGACAGGCGTGGAGTGCTGGATCACGGCCGGCGGCGCGCACCACACGGTGCTGAGCCTGGATGTCACCGCGGAGATGATGCGCGACTTCGCCAGATTTATGGACATTGAATTCGTACATATCACAAAGGATACGACCGTGGAGGCGCTGGAAGACAAGCTGCTTGTCAACGATCTGATCTGGAAGCTTCGCTGATCCGGCCTGCACAAGCGGCAGTGTCCGGCACGAAAGGAGGGACAGTATGAACCTGAAAGAGACAGCGATCGGAATCGAACTCGGTTCCACAAGAATCAAAGCCGTTATGATCGATAAGCATCATAAGGTGCTGGCGCAGGGGGATCATACGTGGGAGAACAGCTTCAAAAACGGCGTATGGACCTATTCCCTCGAAGAAGTGAGAGAGGGCCTGCAGGATTGTTTTGCCGGGCTCAAAAAGGATGTGGCAGAGAAGTATGATACGGTGCTGACGACCACCGGCGCCATCGGCGTCTCCGCCATGATGCACGGCTACCTGCCTTTTGATAAGGAGAACCGGCAGATCTGCGAGTTCCGCACCTGGAGGAACACCATCACCCAGGAGGCGGCGGAGCAGCTCAGCGAACTGTTCGACTTCAACATTCCGCAGAGATGGTCCATCGCCCACCTCTATCAGGCGATCCTGAACAAGGAAGAGCATGTGAAGGATATCGCTTATATCACGACGCTGGCAGGATATGTCCACTTCGTCCTGACCGGCGAGAGATTTATGGGCATCGGCGAGGCCAGCGGCATGTTCCCCATCGATTCCGAAAAGCTCTGCTATGACGAAGAGATGGTGAAGAAGTTTGACGCCCTCACGGGCCTGGATCTTCTCTCCATGCTGCCTGTGATCAAAGTCGCGGGCGAGCATGCCGGCGCCCTGACGAAGGAAGGCGCCCTCTACCTCGATCCGACCGGCGATCTGGAGGCGGGCATCCCCATCGCTCCCTGCGAGGGCGACGCCGGGACCGGCATGGTCGCAACGAACTCCGTCCGTGTCAGGACCGGCAATGTCAGCGCCGGGACCAGCGACTTCGCCATGGTCGTCACGGACCAGAAACTGAAGATGCACAGAGAGATCGACATGGTCACGACGCCGGCCGGCAAGCC
>DFIR01000047.1:6234-11533 GCA_002372815.1 Lachnospiraceae bacterium UBA3692 | reverse complement strand
ATGGTGCACTGCAACAACTGCACCTCCGACATCAACGCCTGGGTCAGGCTGATCAGGGAATCCCTGAGCGCCTTCGGCTTCACGGTCGATACCAACACGCTCTATACAAAGCTGTTTGAGGAGGCTCTCAAGGGCGACGACGACTGCGGCGATCTGCTCAGCTACAACTATTTCTCCGGCGAAGGCGTGACAGACCTCAACGAAGGCAGACTCCTCTTTATGAGGAAGGCGGATTCCAGATTTACGCTGCCCAACTTCATGAGGACCCATCTCTACTCCGCCATGGCGACCCTGAAGATCGGCATGGATATCCTGCACGGCGAGAACGTTGAGATCGACAAGATCTACGGCCACGGCGGCTTCTTCAAGACACCGGAGGTCGGGCAGAGGATCCTCTCCGCGGCAATCGACACGCCGGTATCCGTCATGGAGACGGCCGGAGAAGGCGGCCCTTACGGCATGGCCCTCCTCTGCGCCTACATGCTCTGGAAGAAAGATGAGTCCCTGGAGGACTATCTGGACGACAAGGTATTCAACGGCTGCAAGTCGGTCACCGTGTCCGCGGAGCAGCGCGAGGTGGACGGCTTCAATAAGTTCATCGAAGATTACAAGAGCTGCCTGGCGGTCGAGAAGGAGGCCATCCGATCCTGGAAGAACTAAGCCGTACGCATCGACCATTATAAAACTATCCGTATATCGTTACCCGCACACAGCGCCTGCTCTTGGACCGAGGGCAGGCGCTGTGCTGCTCCGTGAGAGCCGGGAGGCCGCAGGCCGGAAAGTGCAGTAATTGTTGGCATATTCTGCCGGTTTGCCGATATAATATGATCAGATGTGCGTGCAGCGCAGGCCCCCTCAGACGACCACGGAAGGAGAGGCGAATGATGATGAACGGCACGATCATGGCAGGATGCAGAGCAGAGATCTGCGCGATATGTATGGCGGTCGCGATGATCGTCATCGGATGCGGGCAGGCTGCCGGCACCGCGGAACCTTCCGAAGCGCCGGCAGTCTTTCACGGCGGGGATATGAATATGCAGACGAAGCAGGACGGAGCTTACGCGGACTACGACAGAGAGCCGTATGCGGTCCGGACGGTCCTCCGGGAATATGCGGTCCTGGATCCGGACACAAAGACGGGCGTTTACGGGCGCTACACGGAACTGATCGTGGAGGGCAGGGCTCCGGACACTTTCCGCAGAGCCGTGGAGGAGAGCAACCGGCGGGCGGAGGCGTCTGTCCGGGCGCGGGCGGACCGGATCGCCGCCGGTGAAGGCAGCGTGAAGAAGGCGGGCGACGGATCCGGCACGGAAGGCTGTTCCTATGTGACCGTCGGGTATATCGCGGCGGTGACCCGGGCGGACCGGACCGCTTTCAGCATCCTGGAGACAGAATTTGAAAAGATCCCCGGCACCGCCGACGCAGACATCGCCTATCAGTTTCACGGTATGACCTGCGACACGGAGACCGGCGCGGAGATCACGCTCTCCGACCTTGTCGGGGAGGAAGAGACATGCGCCGGCATGCTCCGGGAGGCGCTGGCGGCCGGGTACGGCGTGGAGGGCCTTGCGTCGACGGATCCCGAGGACTATGCCTGGACGGCGGATGCGCTGGGGGTCCGGTTCTATTTTGACGCGGATGCCGTGTCGAAGGAGAAGCGCAGGGAGATCCGCGACTACACCGCCCGCGCGGTCACGGTCGCATTTCCTTACACCGGCCTTGCAGGGAAGCAGGCGCAGGCGCTGGCGGCCGCGCCGGAGGCCTATATTGCCATGATCGGGCGGGAGACGGAATACGACCTGCCCCACGGCGATCTGTCTGTTCTCCTGACACAGCGGGACGGCTCCCATGTGATCCGCATCCGGCACGACGGCGGGGAGGCGGAGGAGCTGGCCATCGAATACGGGGACGACCAGTCGGACTACTACATCATCCGCTCGGAGGGCGGCTTCTACCTCTTCCGGGAGCGGAGCGGGTACCAGGAGGGATTCTTCTACGATTTTTCCAGACCGGACGGGGGATTCGGGAGGTTCGCCTACAATACGGCGCAGTATTTTGACAGTTTTCTGAGGGAGATCCGGCTGGCGCTTCCTTACAATCCTTATTGCGCGCACATGGCGGAGGTCCGGCGGTCCTTCGGGGAGACCAGCTATGACAAGTCCTCCTTTGTTCCCCACGGGCACTACACATTCCCCAGCGACCCGGGTGCCCGCTACAAGCGCTTCCTGCTGACGGACGGCAGCCTGCAGATCGACACATATAATACTGCCTGCCGGCTGCTGGAGGATCTGCCCGCAGCAGAGGTGGATCCGCAGGGGAAGGAGACAGGGAAGATCACGGTGCCGGCGGGGAGGACGCTGTTCTTCGAGAGCGTCGAAGGGGAGGCGGCCCGCTATGACGAGCCTCCGAAGAGAAGCTACAGCCGCACGTTTCTCTACACCTGCCGCCTCACGGACGGCAGGCGCATCTGCTTCGAGTCGTCCACGGAGGGAACAGTCGCGGCAGCAGGGAAAGGCTACCTGAACCGCTTCACCGAGCCGGTCACGCTGGGAGAGGCACAGTTTGAAGAACCTCCTGCCGCAGCGGAGGTATTCACAGTGACGATCGGCGGCACAGACTATCCGCTGATTCCGGACTTCTCGCTGCATGACCATGTGGGGGAGGAGATCGATTTCGGCGCCGACCTCTGGTGGCGGGCCGAAGGATATGTGGGACGCTACGCGCGCACAGAGGAGGACCTGCAGGACATGTCCGCGGCGCGGTTCATGCAGGGCGCCCTCCTGGACCCGGAAGTGCCGGCAGAAATGGAGATCAAAGAGGATGGAAGCGTCACGCTGCTGTGTGACGGGAGGACCTTTACAGGAGCACTTCCGGAGAAACGCTATTACAGGACAGACGTGTCGGTCACGCTGGAATCAGAGACACAGCAGCGCACCTTCCGGATCATCCTGCGCGAAGGAAAGACCCATTCCGCGCCTGTGAAGATCGAGCTGTATTCCGAGGGCGAACCGGCGACCAACGCACCGCCGGCCGTCCTTCCGATGACGGTCTATATGACCCGCGTCCCGTGATTTACGAGGGAGGGATGGATTTACCAGTAAATCCCAAAATATTCCCATATTGATTGTTTTACTGTGGAAAAGTGCAATTGAGATATCGGGGGAGTGCCTTTATAATTAGTATTTTGCCGGCGGGATCATGAACGGATGCCGCCGGTCAGAATCTGAAGATAAAGGAGTATGAAAATGGCAGTAAATGCGTCAGAAGAGAAGAAAGTGATATGGTCCTGGCTGCCCGTGACGGTGCTCACGGCGGTGTTCTGCTGTGTGCTGTGGGGCAGCGCCTCTCCCGCGATCAAGATCGCGTACGAGCAGTTTCAGATCGGGCCGGAGGACACCGCGTCGCGGATCATGCTGGCGGGCGCCAGGTTTATGATCGCCGGCGTGATGACGATCGTATTCGGGTCCATCCTCGCCCGGAGAGTCCTGGTCCCCAGGAAGACCTCCTGGAAAAACGTTGTGATCCTGTCCCTGGTCCAGACAGTGGGGCAGTACTATTTCTTCTTCATGGCGCTCGCGAATACGTCGGGCGTGCGCGGATCGATCATCAACGCCTCCGGCAACTTCCTCGCGATCCTGTTCGCGGTCTACATCTTCCGGTTTGAGAAGATGACCCTTCGGAAGCTGGCCGGCTGCCTGGTCGGATTTGCGGGCATCCTGCTGATCCTGGGCGGCGGACAGGCGCTGATGGAAGGCGGCAGGGTGACACTGGCCGGCGAGGGCGCCATGCTGGTCGCGGACTTCTTCTACGCGGCTTCCGGCTGCCTGATCAAGATCTTCTCCCGGGACGAGAACCCGGTCGCGCTGAGCGGCTACCAGTTCCTGATCGGCGGCGTGATCCTGACCGTGATCGGCACCGCCATGGGCGGCAGCCTGACATTCTACACCGCCGGCTGCGCGCTGAACCTGCTCTACATGGGCTTCATCTCCGCCGGCGCCTACACCCTCTGGGGCGTCCTGCTCAAGTACAACCCTGTGAGCCGCGTCTCCATCCTGGGCTTCACCAACCCCGTGATGGGCGTCCTGCTCTCGGCCCTCTTCCTCGGAGAAGGCCGCGAAGCCTTCTCCCTGACCGGCCTTCTGGCGCTGCTTCTGGTCAGCGCCGGCATCATCATCGTCAATATGACCAAAGAATAATGAACGCGCGCGGGCCCGTCCCCCGCGCGTTCTGCATACATGAACAGCCGGCCTGTATCCGTGAGAGCCACGGTTCACTTCGCGTAGATACACGCAGATCTGCACGGCACGCTCTGATAGCACCGATCGGACGGCGGCTGCACAAGATTCTTGCAGGAAGGGCAAAATCAGAATATTCTGACCGCCCAAACATGGTATGATGTAGATACATCATTCAAAACACTGGGGGACGAGACGTCGTCTCCGGTATTCACATAAAGGAGGCCGCAATGAGCGATAAGGCGAATGAACGCGTCACGGTGCGCAAGGAGCTTCGGGATTTTTTCTCCCCTATGTCGAAGACGTATATGCAGAGGGTCCTCTTCTTTGTGCTGTACTGCGCTTTCCTCGGGGTCTCTTTTGCGACGGGATTCCTGGAGAGGTTCCGCGTGGGCGGCGCCTTCGTCGGGGTCTTCATCGGCATGGGGATCGTCATGCCCTGGATCGAATACAGCAGATCCATGAAGGCCATCGAGGAGAGATGGCCGACGAAGGAGCGGCAGGAGGAGCTGTATGAAGACTTCGCCGCGGCGGAGAGCGTCTTCCGCGGAGAAGGAAAGATCGGGAAGAAATACTCCTTCTGGAAGAAGGACGCGACGGTCCTGCCCACGGGGGAGGTCCGGGACTTCGTCCCTGCGAGAGTCCGCGCCGGCGTGCAGATGCGGGCAGTGCTGATGGACGGGGTGATCACCGTCGCCCAGTTTCCCTACGATCACAAGGATCTGCAGGAACTGGCGCAGATGCTGGATGACGCCAAGGACTGCCTGAAGCGGCATAGCGCATGAAGAAGGGCGGGAGAGACCGGGAACGGGCCCTTCCGCTTCTGTCTGTCCATCTGCATATTGTCAACTGTATAAAAGCATTTGCGGGTCATTGAAAGGAAGATTGATAGATAGTTCACACAGAAGCCGGGTTTATGCTATAATGGTGCAGGTTCAATATTTTTAATCCTTATCTCTTTATTAAGGGGGAAACGAAATGGCACTTGTTACAACCACTGAGATGTTCAAAAAGGCTTACACCGGCGGTTACGCGATCGGTGCGTTCAACGTCAACAACATGGA
>DFIR01000047.1:0-6193 GCA_002372815.1 Lachnospiraceae bacterium UBA3692 | reverse complement strand
GTCAACAACATGGAGATCGTGCAGGCGATCACCGAGGCGGCTGCTGAGCTCAAGTCTCCCGTGATCCTGCAGGCCAGCGCAGGCGCGAGAAAGTATGCGAACTCCGTCTATCTGAAGAAACTCGTCGAAGCAGCCGTCGAGCTGTATCCGGAGATCCCGATCGCTCTGCACCTGGATCACGGCGCGGACTTCGCAGTCTGCAAAGAGTGCGTCGACAGCGGCTTCACTTCCGTCATGATCGACTACTCCGGCCACGATTTCGAGGACAACATCGAGGAGTCCAGAAAGGTCGCGGAGTATGCGCATGAGCACGGCGTTGTGGTCGAGGCGGAACTCGGCACGCTCGCGGGCATCGAGGATGCTGTCAGCGTGGACGCCGACAAGGCTATGTACACGGATCCCGACCAGGTCGAGGAGTTCGTGAAGAGGACCGGCGTTGACTCCCTCGCCATCGCCATCGGCACCAGCCACGGCGCTTACAAGTTCAAACCCGGCACGGATCCGAAGCTTCGCCTGGACATCCTGGCGGAAGTTTCCAGAAGGCTTCCGGGCTTCCCGATCGTCCTGCACGGTTCTTCTTCCGTTCCGCAGGAGTATGTCCGCATCATCAACGCGCACGGCGGCGCTCTGAAGGATGCCATCGGCATTCCGGAGGATCAGCTTCGTGAGGCTGCGAAGGGCGCGGTCTGCAAGATCAACATCGATTCCGACCTTCGTCTCGGCATGACGGCCGGTATCCGCGAGCACTTCGAGGCACATCCGGATCACTTCGATCCCAGACAGTACATCGGCGACGGCCGCAAGTATGTCAAGGCGATCGTTGCGCACAAGATCACGGAAGTTCTCGGATCCGACGGCAAGGCCTGAGGTCCGGCGGAAGTGACCGACTGAAATAGAAGAGCAGAGGAGACAGGGGGACGGCTCTCTGTCTCCTCTTTTGCTTTGCTGCGGGGCAGAGATCCCGCTGATCAGCAGCAGGGGATGACGCTGAGCACGCAGCAGGAGATAAAAATGGCGAAACGCATACTGATCATCAATACCGGGGGGACCCTCTCCTCGGTCGCGAAGGAACACGGACTGTCTCCCGGCATCACGACGGCGGAGATGGCGGAGGAACTGCACATCGTCTCGGGGGATACGCTCCTGCGGACGGAGGAGTTCTCTTCGCTGGACAGTGCGAATATTTTTCCGGAGGACTGGTCGGCACTGGCGGAGAGGATCGCGGAGGTCCGCGGCGCCTGCGACGGCGTGGTGATCCTGCACGGCACGGACACGCTGGCTTACACCGCCTCCATGCTCTCGTTCATGCTGCAGGGGATCCGCATTCCGGTCGTGGTCACGGGCAGCCAGCTCTCGATCACGGAGACGGTGGCTGACGCCATGGAGAACTGCCGCTGCGCGATCCACATGGCGGCGTCCGGCTGCGGCGGGGTGTTCGTGGCCTTCAACCGCAAGGTCATGCTGGGCTGCCGCGCGTCCAAGGTGCGGACGGTCAGTTTCGACGCCTTTGACAGCATCAACTATCCGAACGTGGCGCAGATCAGCTCGCTGGGCATGCGCATCCGGCGGGAGGCGCTTCCGGGCAGGAAGGACATCTTCCGCGCCCGCACGCAGTACTCCGACAATGTCTTCCTGCTGAAGCTGTGGCCGGGCTTCGACCCGTCCCTTCTGCCCGCGATCGCGGACAGGGGATACCGGGCGATCTATATCGAGGCTTTCGGGCTCGGCGGCATGCCGTACCTGGGGCGGGACATGATCGCGCAGCTGCAGGAGCTGACAGAGAGAGGGATCACGGTCCTCGTCGGCACGCAGTGCCGCTATGAGGGGAGCAATCTCTCCGTCTACGAGACCGGCCGGAGAGCGCTGGAGGCGGGCGTGCTGCAGGCGTATGACATGACGTCGGAGGCGGCGCTCACCAAGCTCATGTGGGTCCTGGGCCAGACGGACGACCCGGCGGAGATCCGCGAGTATTTCTCGCTGAACCTCTGCGGGGAAGTGACCATCGGAGAATGGGAAAACAAGGAAGCATAAACACACCGGCCACCCGGCCGGAGAGAGGCAGAAAATGTACGATCGCAAGGGAATGACAGCCGTTCTGGCAGCATGCCTGCTGGCGGCACTGACCGCCTGCGGCGGAAACAAGACGTCGGCGGACACCGCGCCTGCCGGACAGGACACCGCGGCGGAGACCGCTGTGGAGACGACAGCGGCTGCGGCGGAAGAAACAGCTGCGGCAGAGAGCGCTGCGGAGACGACCGCAGCGGAGGCAGCGACGGAAGAGACGACGGCGGCCGCGGAGACAGCCGGGGAAGAAGCGCAGGCGGATACGATGTTCGTCTGTCCGCTGGTGGAACACCCCCTGTCGGCGGAGGCGGACGGCATCGTCCTGGCAGAAGGCGGATACATGACGATCTCCCTCTCCGAAGAGGCGGCTGCCGCGTATCCGGACCTGCAGGGCTCGCTGGAAGGATACGACCTGAAGATGATCTCGAGTTCGGAGGAGGCTTTTGAGGAGATCCGCGGGACGGCGGAAGCTTTCCGCAAGGATTACAACGGAAAGCCCGAGGAGTTTCCGGCAGGCAGGATGATGAGCTCGCTCGAAGTCGCGCGCTTCGACGAAAAGGTGCTGAGCTTCTGCGAGACGATCGACGCGTACTATCCCGGCGCCGCGCACGGCATGGTCGGTTATGACAGCATGAATTATGACGTCAAGACCGGAAATGAGCTTGCCTGCACGGATGTCATCGCGGATATGGCCGGTGCGGAAGCGTATGTCGCGGAGCACCTGATCGCTGCCGACGGGACGGCGATCGAGGTGGACAGGGAGATCCTGGACGACTATTTTGCGGAGAACGGAGAGCTGAGCGATTTTCTGGTATGGATCGTGGACGAAGAGGGCGTGACGTTCCGGTTCGGACCTTCCGCGATCACCGCTTACGCGGTGGGCACGCTGGAGGCGAAGATCCCGTTTGCGGAGTGCCCGGAACTTTTTGCCCCGGAATGGAGATGAGATGATACAGATCGAGACAGTGCGCACGGAGACGTTTGAGATGCAGTTCTTCCGGTTCGGCAGCGGTCCGCGGACGTATGTGATCCTGCCGGGACTCAGCGTGCAGAGCGTGATGGCTTCCGCGGAGGCCGTCGCGCAGGCGTATGCCTCCTTCGCGGAGGAGTATACCATCTATGTGTTCGACCGGCGCGCCGCGCTGCCGCCTGTCTACACGGTCCGGGACATGGCCCGGGACACGGCGGAGGCGATGCTGGCGCTCAGCCTGCACGACATCTACCTGTTCGGCGCTTCCCAGGGCGGGATGATGGCGCAGGTCATCGCCATCGAATACCCCCAGCTGGTGCGGAAGTTGGTGCTGGGCTCCACAAGCTCACACATCCGTCCGGAGCAGGAGGGCGTCATCCGGGAGTGGATCCGTCTCGCGCAGGCCCGCGACGGTGTCGGCCTCTACCTCTCTTTCGGGCAGGAGATCTATCCGCCGGAAGTCTTCGAGCAGTACCGCGGCGCCCTGACAGATGCCGGAAAAACGGTGACGGAAGAAGAGTTCGAGCGCTTCATCATCCTGGCACAGGGAATGAAAGACTTCAACGTGACCGGCGAGCTGCACCTGATCCGGTGCCCTGTGCTCGTGATGGGCGTCTACGAGGACGCCGTCCTGGATTCCGATGCGACCATGGAGATCGCCGAGAAGCTGGATGAGACCCCCGGCTTCCGCCTCTTCATGTACATCGGCTACGGGCATGCGGCCTTCGATACAGCGCCTGATTACCGGCGGAGGATCCGGGACTTCTTCGAATGAGCACCGCGCAGGGGACGGTTCTCTGCGCGGATACGGGCAGGAACCGTCCTCCCATACCCGCGAGAGCCACGGTTCACTTCCCGGAGATGTACATAGATCTGCACGGCGCACCTGCCGGGCAATGACCAACTCGGGGCTGTCGCACTAACGTGCGACGCCCCACAAACAAAAATGGCAGCCTGACGGCTGCTATTTTTGATAAAAGGAAAAACCGGACTTCGAAAAGCCCGGTCTGTCCTGTAAAATATAGGTATGCGACTACTCAATACTTTACAGGCTGATTATACACTTTATAACGCCTGCTATCAAATCAAACTTCCATTCGAAATGGACACCATGATCCCATCTGACGATCCGGTCCGCCTTCTGAGCGCATTCGTGGAGGGAATGGATCTTTCGGAGCTCTATCGTACCTACGACAGGATCCGGAAAAATCAGGCGAGCCCCCGCCAGATGCTCAAGATCATGGTCTACGCCGCGATGAACGGCATCTTTTCAAGCCGTGATATAGAGACGGCCTGCCGGAGGGACATCAACTTCATGTTCCTTCTCGAAGGCATGCCGGTCCCGGATCACGCCACGATCGCCCGGTTCGTTTCCCTGCATCTTTCAGCCTGTTCAAAGGATATCCTGGCGGAAGTCACCGCCGGTCTTCTTGCCATGGGAGAGATCTCCGGAAAGACGGTCTTTATTGACGGCACAAAGATCGAGGCGAACGCGAATAAATACACCTTCGTCTGGAAGAAAGCCGTAACGAAAAGCCAGGCCAGACTCTGCGAAAAGATCATTTCCCTGGTGGCAGAATGCGAGGCAATGTACGGGATCAGGGTGGTCTTCCGTGATCAGGTCTCTCTCCGTACTCTGAAGCGCCTGCGGAAGAAGCTGTATGCAATAAAGAAAGCGGAGGGCATCACTTTCGTACACGGCATCGGAAAACGGAAGACACCGCTCCAAAAATCGATAGAACTGCTGGAAGAGTATATAGGGAAGCTGAAGGAGTATACACAGAAGCTCCATATCTGCGGCGACCGGAACAGCTACTCGAAGACCGATCACGACGCGACGTTCATGCGTCTGAAGGAAGACGCCATGCGCAACGGCCAGCTGAAGCCGGCATATAACCTGCAGCACGCAGTGGATGCCCAGTATATCACCTGGCTGGATGTCAGTCCCCGTCCAACGGATATCACGACATTGGTGCCTTTCCTGAAGGACATGGAGAAGCATCTGCCCTTTAAATACATAGAGATCTGCGCGGATGCCGGCTATGAGAGCGAAGAAGCGTACGTCTTTCTTGATAAGAACGGCCAGCTTTCATTTATCAAGCCGCAGAACTACGAGATCTCAAAGACCCGGAAGTACAGACAGGACATCAGCCGTCAGGAAAACATGACTTATCTGGAAACGGAGGATGTGTACGTATGCAGCCAAGGGAAACGCCTGTTTCCGGTCGGTGAAAGGCGTTCAAAAAACCGGAACGGCTTCGTGAGCACGGTGACGATCTACGAGTGTGAGGACTGCAGCAGCTGTCCTTGCAAGAAGAAATGCATCCGGGGGAACAACTGCAAGACTCCCATGGAGAGCCGGAACAAACGGCTCAATATATCCAAGGTCATGAAGGAGAAGCGGCAGGAAACACTGGAGCGTATCACGACAGAATACGGAACGAAGCTGCGGATCAACCGGAGCATACAGGTAGAAGGCAGCTTTGCGGTGATCAAAGAGGATATGGGATTTCGCCAGTATCTGTACCGTGGGAAGAAGAACGTGCTGGCACAGAGTGTGCTGGCAGCCATCGCCCATAACATCAATAAGCTGCATTTCAAGATCCAGGGAGGCCGGACAGGCCAGTTCCTGACAGACCTGAAAACAGCGTAATATTTGGATTCTCAAAACAGCTTTACCTGAGGATGTTTCCGGCAGGAAATGTCCTTGGGGAGTATTGTCCTTTTCCTGATATTGTTCGAAAAAGTCCAATAAAAAAGCGATAATCCGGCTGGAAGCCGGATTATCGCTGGTTAGTTTGGGGCGTCGCATTTTTTTAAATGCGACAGCCCCTCAGACATTGGGTCAACAAAATCCGCAGCCCGAAGCTGCGGATTTTGACCCGGCAGATGCGCTGCGCAGATCAGGTACATCAAGCCGCTCGTTCAAAAGTGTCTCTCCCGGCTATGGGATGTCGGTTCCTGTCGTGTCTGCGCCGGACGGTCCTCCGCGCTGTCTATCCGGCTGTGCGGAAGGCAAGATGGACAGCGGGATGGACAGGTAGAAAGAGGAAGCTGTCTATTCAGCTGTGCGGAAGGCAAGATAGACAGCCGGATAGACAGGCAGAGAGAGGAAGCTGTCTATTCAGCTGTGGAGAAGGCAAGATAGACAGCCGGATA
>DFIR01000060.1 GCA_002372815.1 Lachnospiraceae bacterium UBA3692 | reverse complement strand
TACGGGGAGGAGTGAGAGAGGAGCAGGCGATGCGGGAACAGCAGAATTATAATGTGGACCTCGGGGGCATCCGCACCCGCAGGGACCTCCACAGACGGCTCAAGGAGCAGCTGCCGCTTCCGGAATGGTACGGCGGGAACCTGGACGCCCTGTACGATGTCCTGACGGATCCGGTGCAGGGGCGTCTTGGAGAGGTCCGTTTCTTCCGCTGCGGCGATGCGCAGGAGGCGCTGAAAGGGTACTTCCGCGCGTTCCGGAGGGTCTGCAGGGCAGCGGAGGAGGAGAACCCGTCGCTGCGTCTGATCTTCGTCGAGGAGGAGACGCTGCACGGCCGCTCGGACTGACGGCGAGACACGTATTTTTTCTGAACATTGTATATTAAGCACAAAGAGGCGCCCAGAAGGCGCCTCTCTTATTGACAATTGTTCATAAATATTCAATAATGAATGAGTAAAATTTTTATAAATTCCGGAAAGGAGCAACACTATGAGGATCACTGATCTGCTCAAGAAGGAGAGTATTTCCCTGCACGCGGCTCCGGCTAATAAGACCGAGTGCCTGGAAATGGCTGTCTCTCTGATGGAGAAGGCCGGCAATATTTCAGACACCAAGGCGTACAAAGAGCAGGTCTTCTTCCGGGAGACGGAGGGGACGACGGGAATCGGCGACGGCATCGCGATCCCGCACGGGAAATGTGACGCGGTCAGAGCACCGGGTCTTGCGGCGATGGTCATCCCGGACGGCGTGGAGTACGAGGCGCTGGATGACGAACCCGTGAACCTGCTCTTCCTGATCGCCGCCCCGAATACAAAGGACAACATCCACCTGGACGTGCTGGCGAAGCTGTCCCGCCTGCTCATGCACGAAGATTTCGTGGCGGGCCTGAAGGCTGCGCAGACACCGGAGGAGTTCCTGGCGGTCTGCGACAGATATGACGCAAAAGATGAGCCCGGAGAGGAATCTGCTGCCGCGCCTGCGGCGGAAGCACCTGCCGGCGCCGGACTGATCCTGGCCGTCACGGCCTGCCCCACCGGCATCGCGCACACATATATGGCGGCGGAGGCGATCCAGAAAGCCGCGGAAGCGGCGGGATGCCGCGTCAAAGTCGAGACCCGCGGCTCCTCGGGCGCGAAGAACGTCCTGACAGCGCAGGAGATCCGCGAGGCGGACGGCATCATCGTCGCGGTCGACACCAAGGTCCCCACGGACCGCTTTGCCGGGAAGAAGGTCATCCAGTGCCAGGTCTCCGACGGCATCTCCAAGGCGGACGAGCTGGTCAGCCGGATCCTCGCAGGCGACGCGCCGGTCTTCCAGGGCGGCGGAGGCGCGGAGAGCGCGCCGGTCGCCACAGGCAATGATTCTCTCGGACATCAGGCCTACATGCACCTGATGAATGGCGTCTCACACATGCTCCCGTTCGTGGTCGGCGGCGGTATCCTGATCGCCCTCGCCTTCCTGGTCGACGGCTTCGCGGGCGCACCGCAGGACGGCAACTTCGGCTCCTACACGCCGGTGGCCGCAACACTGAAAAATATCGGCGGACTCGCCTTCGGCTTCATGCTGCCGGTCCTCGCGGGTTTCATCGCGGAGGCGATCGGTGACAGACCTGCGCTGGCCGTCGGTTTCGTCGGCGGCATGGTCGCCGCAAACGGCAAGTCGGGCTTCCTCGGCGCATTGGTGGCAGGCTTCCTGGCAGGCTACCTCATCAAGCTGCTCACGAAAGTGACCGACAAGCTGCCGGACGTGCTCGAGAAGATCGCACCGGTCCTGATCTTCCCTCTGTTCGGTATCCTCTTTGAGGGCCTGATCATGCTGTTCGCGGTCGAGCCGGTCGTCGGCACGATCAACACCGCCCTGAACAGCGGACTTGCGAGCATGCAGGGCACCTCCAAACTGCTTCTCGGCGCGATCGTCGCAGGCATGATGGCCATTGACATGGGCGGCCCCTTCAACAAGGCCTCCTACCTCTTCGGCACGGCAGCGATCGCAGCCGGCAACTTCGACATCATGGCGGCCGTCATGATCGGCGGTATGATCCCGCCTTGCGCCATCGCTCTCTCCACGCTCATCTCCAAGAAGAAATGGACGAAGACCGAGCGCGAGAGCGGCCCCGTGAACTTCATCATGGGCCTCGCCTTCATCACGGAAGGTGCGATCCCGTACGCAGCGGCTGACCCCGCGCGCGTCATCCCGTCCTGCGTGATCGGCTCTGCCGCAGGCGGCATCGTGTCCGAACTCCTGGGCTGCACGCTCCGCGCACCGCACGGCGGCATCTTCGTCTTCCCGGTGGTCGGCAATCCGCTCGGCTACGTAGTAGCCCTCGTCGTCGGCACAGCCGTCGGCGCACTGATGCTCTCGCTGCTGAAGAAGGATGCGGCTTGAGGCTGAGATAGTGTTAATATGCAGGGGGCGCCGCTTGCGGCGCCCCCTTTTTGTGACCTGTCTGAGCAGCTGTCCGGAAGGCAAGATAGACAGCCGGATAGACAGCGTTCAGCTGATAGCTGTCTGACCAGCTGTCCGGAAGGTAAAATAGACAGCCGGAAAGACAGCATTCAGCTGATAGCTGTCTGACCAGCTGTCCGGAAGGTAAAATAGACAGCCGGAAAGACAGCGTTCAGCTGATAGCTGTCTGACCAGCTGTCCGGAAGGCAAGATAGACAGCCAGATAGACAGCGTTCATCTGATAGCTGTCTGAGCAGCTGTCCGGAAGGCAAGATAGACAGCCAGATAGACAGCATTCAGCTGATAGCTGTCTGATCAGCTGTCCAGAAGGCAAGATAGACAGCCAGATAGACAGCGTTCAGATGATAGCTGTCTGAGCAGCTGTCCGGAAGGCAAGATAGACAGCCAGATAGACAGCATTCAGCTGAGACCTGTCTGATCAGCTGTCCGGAAGGCAAAATAAACAGGCGGCCAGACAGGTCTCACGGGAGATCTGCCTGGCCGCCTTGCAGCCTGGGATTAAGCGGTGCGTTCCGCCGCGCTGCGCGCGCCGCGGATGTTTCTGAGCATGCGCTCGCAGCGCTGCTCGATGTAGCTGTCGACACGGGCGAGCCCGGCCACTTCATAGTCCTTGATCTGGGTGAATTCCGCCAGGTCCCTGGAGCGGTCGCGGAGGAAGATCTCCCAGAGGACACGGCCGGAGCCGGGGCGAACGCTCACTTCTACATGGTTGTCAGCGGCAAAGCTGAGAACATCAAACATACTGATTCAAATCCTTTCTGAACCCGCACAGGCAGGCGCCTGCCGGAAAAAAATATCTGACCAGAGGTGACAGCGGGTTCCGGTGCAGAGGCGTCATCTCTGATTTCGCGTATTGTAGAACGAAATCGCCGCGGCGGGAATCGGTGATTTTGCCAAGATTTTGAGGGGGTCCGATCGTGTTCCGGGAAACTTTGCACAGGAACGGCAGGTGAGAGGAGAGCTGCGGAGGGGCGGCAGATCCGGCTGTTTTGCCCACTTTCTGCCTCCTATTGCATTTCCATATTAAAAGGAGTATCTTTAGTAAGATACTGTACTTTTTTCAGAAAATGAAGAGGGTCGTAATGGGGACAACTGACGACAGAGAGACTCCGGAAGCGCGCTCGGGTGAGCGGCGCAGACGCCGTACCGGCGCATCCGGAAACGCAGATACAGCAGCACGCAGAACGGGCGCCCGTCCGGAAGGAGAGAGGCGCAGCACATCCGACCGCAGCGCGGCGGAACGGAGCTCCGCAGAGCGCGGCGCATCCGCCCGCAGGCCGGTGTCCGCGGGGACAGACGGCAGCAGAGCCGCAGGTACCGCAATGCGGAGCACCGCAGGCGCGGCAGGCGGCAGGACAGGCAGCCGTGGGCGAGTGACCGGCGCGGGCGGACGGACCGTCCGGACAGCCGGGCCGGGAAGGACCGGCGCGGCAGGCAGAACTGCGAGGACCGCAAGGCCGGCGGACAGAACGGCCGCCGATGCGGGAACGCAGAGGAAGGCTCCGCAGGAGCTGGAAGTGATCCGGCGCGACCGGCCTGCAGGACCGAAGAAGAGCGCGGGCAATGCCGGCGGAACAGGATCCGCCAGACCCGACGGAGCAGCGAGAACCGCCGGCGCAGCCAGAACCGCAGGAGCGGCGCGGCAGACAGGAGCGAAGCCGTCTGCGGACAGAAGACCTGCCGAAGACAGAAGGCCGTCCGGAGAGAGAAGGCCGTCCGGAGAGAGAAGGACCGCAGCGGCTGCAAGACCTGCGGGAGAGAGAAGGACGGCGCCGGCAGGTACCGGCAGGAATGCCGGTCCGGCGAGAACGAAAGCGCCCCGAAGAGGGACAGGCCGCATCTCCGCGGGAGGAGCGGTGGCGGGCATCCGGGCTTTTTTCGCGGATCGCAAGACGAGACAGTATATTTCCGTGGCGGCACTGGGAACGTTCGTACTGCAGGTGATCCTTTCGGGCATCCTGCTGTTCGTGGCGAACAGCACGAAGATGCTCCCCTGGCGGTATCTGTTCCTGCTGGGAGCCATCCTGATCGCGCTGGCGGTCCTGACATTCTTCCTGCTCGGGCGGAAATTCCGGGGCAGAGCCGCGGCACTGGCACTCAGCCTGGTCGTGATCTTCACCAGCCTCTGGGGAGCGCGCAACCTGCAGAGGGCGATGGACATCTTCCACGGCAATGAAGTGGCCTACAAGATCGACGACATGGTCGCCGTGGTCCTTGCGGAGGATCCCGCGCAGTCGATCCTGGATACGAGCGGCTATGTGTTCGGCGTCCAGAACGGCATGGATGCAGCCAATACGGAAGCCATGCGCCAGGATGTGGAGGAGAAGCTCGGCGCTTCGATCCAGGTCCGGACCTACGCTTCGCCCGTCGAAGAGGCACAGGCGCTTCTGGACGGAGAGGTCGGCGCGATCCTCTACAACAAAGCCTATGAGCCGCTCATCGAAGAGGCCATCGAGGGATACCCTGATCAGGTCCGCGTGATCCACAACTACGGGATCCAGACGGAGATCGAGACGAAGAACGTCGAGCAGGGCGAGCCCTTCAACATCGTGATCAGCGGCATCGACGTCCGCGGTTCCATCGACCAGACGAGCCGCAGCGACGTCAACATCATCGTCACGGTCAACCCGAACACCAAGAAGATCCTGATGACCTCCACGCCCCGCGACTACTATCTGGAGATCCCCGGCGTGTCCGGCGGCATGCGGGACAAGCTGACGCACGCGGGACTGTACGGCATCGACGCCACGATCGCCACGCTGGAGAACGCTTACAACGTGGACGTCACCTACTATGTCAAGGTGAACTTCACCACCCTTGTGGACGTGGTGGACGCCCTCGGCGGCGTGGACGTCTACGTGTCGGAGTCCTTCGACGCCTTCACGGACAGCGGCGTGCACATCGAGCAGGGCATGCAGCACCTCAATGGCCGGCAGACCCTCGCCTTCTGCCGTGAGCGCTACAGCTTCGCGGACGGCGACAACCAGCGCGGCAGGAACCAGGAGGCGGTCCTCAAGGCGATCCTTGAGAAAATGATGTCCCCCAGCATCCTGCTGAACGTGAGCGGGTTCCTGGACAGCCTCGGCGACTCGTTCACGACCAGCCTTCCGGATTCCAAGATCGCGGAGCTCGTGAACATGCAGCTGACAGACAACGCGTCCTGGATGTTCATGTCCCAGTCCGCCGGAAGAGGCGAGTACGATATGCAGCCCACCTACTCGGGCGGCCGCATGAATCTCTCCGTGACCTGGCCCGATGAGGACAGCATGAAGGAGAACGCGGCGAGGATCCAGGCGGTCCTGGCGGATACGCTGCCGCAGCAGTGATGCTCTCGTGACGATTCGTGTCACGCTGACGGACCGATCAGGCCGGAATCATTTGACTCAGTATTGTCAAGAGGATGCCGCGTGCATCCTCTTGCTATTATTGAGTTGAACAATTGACGGTTAAGCGGAAAAGTTGTAAGAATAATTCAATTGTACTGGTCCAAATGTGCAAAAATTGTGCTATCATATATTTGTCAAAATCTAGACAATGTAGACGCACAATACGTTCAGACAACGTGGACCTGACTCCAGAGGCGCGGTATGAATACCAAGAATACGAATTTTTATCATAAGAACGGTATCGCCATCATGCATCTTGCCCGGGACCTGATCACGATGCAGATCGGAGACCGGATCCCGACCATCACGGACTATACAGAGATCCTGGGGGTCGGGAGAGGTACCATCCAGAATGCGATCTCCTTCCTGGAGGAGACCGGCTCCATACACCTGGAGAAACAGGGCCAGAAAGGCACCTTCCTGCAGGCGATCGATCACAGCGCGCTCTGGCCGCACACAGGCTGGGGAACGCTGCTCGGCGCGATGCCGCTGCCGACAGGTCCGGTCCTGACATCCATTGACGGCGCCTGCATCTATGCCCTGCGGCAGTCGGGCTTTCCGTTCGCGTCAAGCTACACGGTGTCGAACCACAACCGCCTGAACCTGCTGAACGAGGGCACGCTCAGCTTCGTGGTGACTTCCAAGATGGGCATGGACGCGTCTTTGGAGCGCTATCCCAATATCGAGACGGCAGTGGAGCTTACTGACTGCACCTACTCCTCGCCGGTCATGCTCCTGCACCGCCCGGAGATCGACGACTGCATCAAGGACGGCATGCGCCTGGGCGTCAGCATCCGCTCCTCCGAGCAGCAGTATATCGCCAACAGACTGCGGGAATACGCGGACTTCCAAGTCAGCGAGATGACGATCATGGAGTGCAACCAGGCGCTCACCGCAGGCGAGATCGACTGCATCATCGGGCGGCCGGAGGCTTTCGAGACCAGATTTCCTTTTTCAGATTATTATCCGAAGGACTGCGTCTGGCAGCCGATCACCTTCCTGGGATGCGACCGGACCAGCACGATCCCGGTCATCGCCTGCAACCGGAACGTCTACGGCATGAGCAAGTTGGTCCGCAGCATCATGGACCGGGAGAACATGTTCAAGGTGCAGCAGGACATCACCACCGGGAGGCAGAAGGTCGACCTGTTCTGACAGGGATGCCGTCCTCAGGGCGGGACTATTATGAGAGTCAGGACCACCGGCTTAGCCG
>DFIR01000054.1 GCA_002372815.1 Lachnospiraceae bacterium UBA3692 | reverse complement strand
TTCCGCAGCCCAGACAGGATATCGCAGTCCCGGATGCAAGGCAAATGTCCCTGACAGACCTGTTCGAAATGAATGTGCCGGTGGATGCCGCACGGCTGGAGGAGCCTGCTCAGGAAGTACCCGAACACTCTTCAACAAATCAGGCAGAAATCAAGTCATCTGTTCAGCCGTCTGCAGAAGAACAGGCAGAAAAAGAACAGGATGAAACAGAAGAATCCAACATGAGACAGTCTGCTTCTGTCACAGAGCAGTCAAATCCTGTCGAAAATTCCTTTGCGTGGGATCCTGCTGTAAAGGAGAACGAAGCATCTGCTCCACTATCTGTAGAAGCTGCCGCCGAATACAATACCCTAAAGCAGGAGTTTCGCTCCTCCCTGGTGGGATTTGAGCAGAATGGAAGCTATGAATTTTACGGAGAGGATGCCCGGATCATCGCTGGACTGTATGGCGACGAACCTTTGAAAAAAGAATTCCCCTCCGGCACCGTCGATATGATCAGCTTTGCAAGTGACCACTGGCAGCCGGAGCTCCAGTATCTCTGGAGCAGGGGAAACAGCGTCTATCTGGCGGGTGAAAATGAGGACGGAACCCATCACGAGACCGCCTGCGTCTACAGAGAGGATTTCCTCCCCATCAATGCCAGAATCCGGATCTCCGACAGGGACTACCGGATCGACAGTGTTGATTTTGCAAACGGGACCGTCTCCCTCCAGGATATGACCATGGCCAGGGAGGCCCGCTACCCCATCTTCCGAACGGAATCGGTTGAATATATCCGGTCCTTCTATGAGGAGCAGTATGAGGATATACCGGATGAAGAGCCTGATGTTGAAACTCCGGCTGAAACGGTCTCGACTGATACTCCTGTTGTCGAGACTCCAACTGAAGCAGTTTCGACTGCCGGACCTGCTGTCGAGGCTCCAGTTGAAGGTTCGACTGCCGAATCTTCCATTGAGACTCCGGTGGCTCCTGTTTCTAAAACAGAGCCTGAAAATGAGCCTTCCCCGGTACCTGTGCCCAAAGAACCGGCACCTGAAACTGAACCCCGGGAGACCAGCCGGATATCCGAGCGCCGTGAAGAAGAGATCGAGCAGGCTGTCTTCGATACCCTGCAGGAATCCGGCACGGACTACGGTGATTATTCTCCGGACCAGATGGACGTCCTCTATGATGCGGCAGAGAAAGGCTATGACCTTGTACCTCTCTGCAATCCGCAGTATCCGCCCCAGCAGATGCAGCTCATCATGGACATGCAGGCCCGCATGGAAGCCCATGCCATCGCTCACTTCCAGGGCGTGATCGGGCAGATCACAGGAGATGCACTCAGCATCGATGAGATCAATGCCATCCGGGCCGCCAACCTGCTTCCTTTGGAGGAGCCTGGTCCTCAGGCTTCAAATCCTCCTGTAAACAGGACAGAAAATGTAAGCCCATCTTCCCGGGAGATCGACCGTGGACAGGAAACTGCAAGACCTGATTCCGGTCTCCGCGACGTCATCATTGATTTGACTCCTGAGGGAGATGTGGAGAGCATCAGCCAGCCTTATGGACGTTCCCGGCCTGGATCCGCGACTACCGGTCCAACAGAAACAATAGTCGAGCCTCCCGAACTCCACAACTTTCGTATCACGGACGACGACCTGGGCGCTGGCGGACCCAAGGCAAAATTCCGTGCCAACATGGACGCCATCTACACTCTGAAGGCATTGGAGGCGGAAGGCCGCCTTGCGACTCCCGAGGAGCAGGAAAAGCTTTCCCGCTATGTCGGCTGGGGCGGCATTCCCCAGGCCTTCGATGAGAACAGCCGCGACTGGCACGGTGAGGTTGCGGAACTCAAGGCGGCACTGACCACGGAGGAGTACCGTGAGGCCAGGGCCAGTACCCTCAACGCCTTCTACACTTCCCCCACCGTGATCAAGGCCATGTACGGCACCCTGGAGCAGATGGGTCTCTCCTCCGGCAACATGCTGGAGCCGTCCTGCGGCATCGGCAACTTCATGGGCCTTCTTCCGGAGAGCATGTCCGGGATGCGTATGTACGGCGTGGAGCTCGATTCTGTCTCCGGCAGGATCGCACAGAATCTATATCAGAAAAACAACATCGCTGTTCAGGGATTTGAGACGACCTCCTTCCCGGACAGCTTTTTTGATGCCGTGATCGGGAACGTCCCCTTTGGCCAGTACAAGGTGGCAGATGCTAGGTACGACCGGCATAGCTTCCTGATCCATGATTATTTCATCGCAAAGTCCCTCGACCTCGTCCGTCCCGGCGGCGTGGTGGCTGTCGTCACATCCAGCGGAACCATGGACAAACAGAACGAATCCGTCAGGAAATACCTCGCCCACAGGGCCGACCTGCTCGGCGCTGTCCGCCTTCCCGACAACGCTTTCCTTCGCAATGCCAACACCGGCGTCGTGGCGGACATCCTCTTTTTCCAGAAGCGGGACCGCATGTCCCTGGAGGAGCCCGGCTGGGTCCATCTGGCAGAGACCAACGAGGGCTATTCGATCAACAGCTACTTTAAAGACCATCCCGAAATGGTCCTGGGCGAGTTCGCTTTGGAGAGCACACAGTACGGCAGGCAGGAAGTCACGGTAAAACCCATCGAAGGGGCTGCCCTCGCGGACCAGCTCTGGGAAGCCATGGGCCATATCCACGGAGAGATCACAGCTCCGGAAGTGACGGATTCCGAGCTGGAGGACGAGGACCACTCGATCCCCGCAGACCCTTCTGTAAAAAACTTCAGCTTCACCAACATCGACGGGCATGTCTACTACCGCGAGAACTCCCGCATGAACCGAATGGAGCTTCCCGCCACCACGGCAGAGCGTGTGCTCGGCATGATCG
>DFIR01000052.1:6710-7472 GCA_002372815.1 Lachnospiraceae bacterium UBA3692 | reverse complement strand
TCTGCGAGCGCATCTTCGGTCCCACCAAGGACTGGGAGTGCGCCTGCGGCAAGTACAAGAAGATCCGCTACAAGGGCGTCGTCTGCCCCAACTGCGGCGTCGAAGTGACCAAGTCCAGCGTCCGCAGGGAGCGCATGGGCCGCATCGAGCTTGCGGCACCGGTGTCCCACATCTGGTATTTCAAGGGCATCCCGAGCCGTATGGGCCTCGTGCTTGACCTGACACCGAAGGAGCTGGAGCGCGTGCTCTACTTCGCGGCCTACATCGTGCTCGACAAGAGTCTCAAGGACAGCTCCGAAGTCTGCGAGATCGGCGACAAGGAGCACGGCGACTACCGCAGGATCACCTACAAGTCCGTCCTGAGCGAGAGCGAGTACCAGAAGCTCCGCGAGAAATACAACATCCGCGTCGGCATGGGCGCCGAGGCGATCAAGGAGCTGCTCCTCGCGGTGGATATCGAGGAGGAGTACAAGGAGCTCACCGAGCAGATGGCAGGCGGTGCCACCGGCCAGAAGCGTGCCCGCATCATCAAGAGACTGGAGGTCGTCGAGGCCTTCCGCGAGTCCGGAAACGATCCCTCCTGGATGGTCATGGACTGCATCCCGGTCATCCCTCCGGATCTGCGCCCCATGGTCCAGCTGGACGGCGGCCGCTTCGCGACGTCGGATCTGAATGATCTGTACCGCCGCATCATCAACAGAAACAACCGTCTGCGCAAGCTCCTGGAGCTCGGCGCACCGGATATCATCGTCCGCAACGAGA
>DFIR01000052.1:4028-6608 GCA_002372815.1 Lachnospiraceae bacterium UBA3692 | reverse complement strand
CCGCCGCGGCCGTCCGGTCACCGGCCCCGGCAACCGTGCGCTCAAGTCCCTGTCCGACATGCTGAAAGGTAAATCCGGCCGTTTCCGCCAGAACCTGCTCGGCAAGCGCGTGGACTACTCCGGACGAAGCGTTATCGTCGTCGGCCCCGAGCTGAAGATCTATCAGTGCGGTGTCCCGAAGGAGATGGCCCTGGAGCTCTTCAAGCCCTTCGTCATGAAGGAGCTGGAAGCCCGCCAGATCTCCCAGAACATCAAAAACGCGAAGAAACTGGTCGAGAAGGTCGACCCGCAGGTCTGGGACATCCTCGAGGACGTCATCAAAGAGCACCCCGTGATGCTCAACCGCGCACCTACGCTGCACAGACTGGGCATCCAGGCCTTCGAGCCGATCCTGGTCGAGGGCAAGGCCATCAAGCTGCACCCGCTCGTGTGTACCGCTTTCAACGCGGACTTCGACGGCGACCAGATGGCGATCCATCTGCCTCTGTCCGTGGAGGCGCAGGCGGAATGCAGATTCCTGCTGCTGTCCCCCAACAACCTGCTGAAGCCCTCCGACGGCGGTCCCGTCGCGGTCCCTTCACAGGATATGGTCCTGGGCATCTACTACCTGACCCAGGAGAGAGACGGCGAGCCCGGCGAAGGCAAGTACTTCCGCAACATGAATGAGGCGATCCTCGCTTACGAGAATCACATCATCACGCTGCACTCCAAGATCCATGTCCGCGTCTCCAAGCAGAACGCGGACGGCGAGACGATCACCGGCGTGATCCTCACGACCCTCGGCAGACTCCTGTTCAACGAGATCCTGCCCCAGGATCTGGGCATGGTGGACCGCTCGAAGCCGGAGAACTTCCTCAAGCTGGAAGTCGACTACCTGGTCAAGAAGAAGGATCTGAAGAAGATCCTCCAGAAGATCATCGACGTGCACGGCACGTTCCGCACCGCCGAGGTCCTCGACGAGATCAAGGCGATGGGCTACAAGTACTCCACGATCGCGGCGATGACGGTCTCCATCGCGGACATCACCGTTCCGCCGGAGAAGAAGGACCTGCTGCAGCGCGCGCAGGACACCGTCGACGAGATCGAGATGAGCTACCTCGAGGGCGAGCTCACCGACGAGGAGAGATACAGAGCGGTCATCGAGACCTGGAACGAGATCGACGAAGAGCTCAAGCAGGTCCTGATGAGCAGCCTGGACAAGTACAACAACATCTACATGATGGCGGACAGCGGCGCGCGAGGCAGCGAACAGCAGATCAAGCAGCTCGCGGCTATGCGCGGACTGATGGCGGATACGACCGGCCGTACGATCGAGCTGCCCATCAAGTCGAACTTCCGCGAAGGCCTGGACGTTCTGGAGTACTTCATGTCGGCACACGGCGCGAGAAAGGGTCTGTCCGACACCGCGCTCCGTACCGCGGACTCCGGTTACCTGACCCGCCGAATGGTCGACGTCTCCCAGGAACTGATCATCCGTGAGACCGACTGCTGCGCAGGCAGGGACGTGATCCCCGGCATCATGGTCAAGGCTTTCATGAACGGCAACGAGGTCGTGGAAGGACTCCGTGACAGGATCGTCGGCCGTGTGGCCTGCGAGGATGTCTGCGACGCGGAAGGCAACGTCCTCGTCAAGCGCAACCACATGATCACCCCCAGCAGAGCGGATGCCATCCTCTCCAGAGGCGTGAACCGCGACGGCGGCAAGATCGAGGCGGTCAAGATCCGCACGATCCTCACCTGCCGATCCCACAACGGCATCTGCGCGAAGTGCTACGGCGCCAACATGGCGACCGGCGAGATGGTGCAGGTCGGCGAGGCCGTCGGCATCATCGCCGCACAGTCCATCGGTGAGCCCGGCACACAGCTGACGATGCGTACATTCCACACCGGCGGTGTCGCGGGCGGCGATATCACACAGGGTCTTCCCCGTGTCGAGGAGCTGTTCGAGGCGCGTAAGCCGAAGGGTCTTGCCATGATCGCCGAGTTCGGCGGCACGGTCTCGATCCGCGACAACAAGAAGAGCCGTGAAGTCGTCGTGACGGGCATCAGCCCCGAGACCGGCGAGATGGTCTCCAAAGAGTATGCGATCCCTTACGGATTCCGCATCAAGGTGCTCGACGGAGAGACCATCGCAGCAGGCGATGAGCTCACGGAAGGCAGCGTCAACCCGCACGATCTTCTCAAGATCAAGGGCATCCAGGCCGTGCAGAACTATCTCCTGCGCGAAGTCCAGAAGGTCTACCGCCTGCAGGGCGTGGATATCTGCGACAAGCACATCGAGGTGATCGTCCGCCAGATGCTCAAGAAGATCCGCATCGAGCAGCGCGGCGACACGCCGTTCCTGCCCGGCAGCCTCGTGGACATCCTGGACTTCGAGGATACCAACGAAGCCATCATCGAGAACGGCGGCCAGCCTGCGGAAGGCAAGCGCGTGATCCTCGGTATCACGAAGGCGGCTCTGGCGACGGATTCCTTCCTGTCGGCAGCTTCCTTCCAGGAGACGACCAAGGTCCTTACAGACGCCGCGATCCACGGCAGAGAGGACAAGCTGATCGGCCTCAAGGAGAACGTCATCATCGG
>DFIR01000052.1:1097-3976 GCA_002372815.1 Lachnospiraceae bacterium UBA3692 | reverse complement strand
GTCATCATCGGCAAGCTGATCCCGGCCGGTACCGGCATGAAGCGCTACAGAAACACCCGTCTCAGCACGGACGCGCTCGTGCGCAGCAAGAAGGAAGCCGCCCGCGGCTACCAGCGCCCGGAATTCGAGGAGACGGTCCAGGAAACCGCTTATGTCGAAGCCGCTCCGGCCGAGACACCGGTCTTCGAAGAAACTGAAGAAAACGGTTGACAAGTATTTTTACCCGACGTATACTGACAAGGTGCGGCTCATGGCTGCACCTTGTTTTGTTGCGCGGTATTTTTCCGAAAGGCAGAGGAACACGGCGGAAGAGGCCAGCTCTGCGGGAGAAGGACGGAGGGGCAGCATCCCCGGAAGCCACGCGCAGCGCATCATACCAAGAAGGAGGTGAAATAGAATGCCAACATTTAACCAGTTAGTACGTAAGGGTCGTCAGACTTCCGTGAAGAAGTCCACAGCTCCTGCACTGCAGAAAGGTTTCAACTCTCTGAAGAAGAAGCCGATCGAGGTCAGCGCACCGCAGAAGCGCGGCGTCTGCACCGCAGTCAAGACGGCAACCCCCAAGAAGCCTAACTCCGCACTCCGCAAGATCGCGAGAGTACGTCTCTCCAACGGGATCGAAGTCACGAGCTACATCCCCGGAGAGGGCCACAACCTGCAGGAGCACAGCGTTGTCCTGATCAGGGGCGGAAGAGTAAAGGATCTGCCTGGTACCAGGTACCACATCATCCGCGGTACCCTTGATACGGCGGGCGTTGCCAACAGAAGACAGGCACGTTCCAAGTATGGCGCTAAGAGACCTAAGGCCGGTAAGTAAAGATATTTACTAAATCCGAAGCTGTAAGTGTTGGAGTTCTATTGGAAATAGATCGGAACGACGGCCGTGTGCCGGGCATCCGGCATGGCCGCGGACAACAGCACGAACACCAGTTTAGTGAGTACCTGTGAATTATCCATTGATAAGGAGGGAAGTAACGTGCCACGTAAAGGACATGTGCAGAAGAGAGAAATCCTGGCAGACCCCTTATACAACAACAAAGTCGTTACCAAGCTGATCAACGCCGTTATGCTGGACGGCAAGAAAGGCGTAGCGCAGAAGATCGTATACGGAGCATTTGCCAAATGCGAGGCGAAGGCAGGCAAGCCCGCGCTCGAGGTCTTTGAGACCGCGATGAACAATATCATGCCTGTACTGGAAGTTAAGGCGAGACGTATCGGCGGCGCCACCTATCAGGTGCCGATCGAGGTGAGACCCGAGAGAAGACAGGCTCTGGCACTCCGCTGGATGGTCATGTTCTCCCGCAAGCGCGGCGAGAAGACCATGGAGGACAAGCTTGCGGGTGAGATCCTGGATGCGTTCAACAATACCGGCGCTTCCGTGAAACGTAAGGAAGATATGCATAAGATGGCCGATGCGAACAGAGCATTTTCGCATTACAGATTCTGATCTGGCTCAGCGCGCGGCGTAATTTCGGAGGTTTTTGACGAGTGGCAGCTAACAACAGAGAATATCCCCTGGAGAGAACCAGGAACATCGGTATCATGGCGCATATTGACGCCGGCAAGACGACGCTCACGGAGCGGATCCTCTATTACACCGGTGTCAACTACAAGATCGGTGATACACACGACGGCACTGCTACCATGGACTGGATGGAGCAGGAACAGGAGCGCGGTATCACGATCACATCCGCCGCGACCACATGCCACTGGACGCTGCACGACCACCTCAAGCCGAAGGAAGGCGCACTGGAGCATCGTATCAATATTATCGATACGCCCGGTCACGTCGACTTCACGGTGGAAGTCGAGCGTTCGCTGCGCGTGCTGGACGGCGCGGTAGGTGTCTTCTCGGCGAAGGGCGGCGTGGAACCGCAGTCTGAGAACGTCTGGCGTCAGGCGGATACCTACAATGTCCCGCGTATGGCTTTCATCAACAAGATGGACGTCATGGGCGCCGATTACTACGGCAGTGTGGAACAGATCCGCAACCGTCTGGGCAAGAATGCCATCATGCTGCAGATCCCGATCGGGGCGGAGGATACTTTCAAAGGTATCATCGACCTGTTCGAGATGGAAGCCTACATCTACAATGATGACAAGGGCGATGACATCACGATCTGCGAGATCCCTGCAGATATGCAGGAGGACGCGGAGCTGTACCGCGATCAGCTGGTAGAGAAGATCTGCGAGCTGGACGACGACCTCATGGACATGTACCTGGAGGGCGAGGAGCCTTCCGTGGAGGCCATGAAGGCTGCGCTCCGCAAGGCGACCTGCGAGTGCAGAGCGGTGCCGGTCACATGCGGCAGCGCATACAGAAACAAGGGCGTGCAGAAGATGATCGACGCGGTCATCGAGTACATGCCTGCTCCTACGGACATCCCTGCGATCAAGGGAACGGACATGAACGGCAACGAAGTCGAGAGACATTCTTCCGATGAAGAGCCTTTCGCGGCGCTTGCGTTCAAGATCATGACAGATCCTTTTGTCGGGAAACTGGCATTCTTCCGTGTCTATTCCGGTATCGCAAATTCCGGTTCCTACGTCCTCAACGCGACGAAGGACAAGAAGGAGCGTCTCGGCCGAATCCTGCAGATGCACGCGAACAAGCGCGCGGAGCTGGAGAGGGTCTATTCCGGTGATATCGCGGCGGCGGTCGGCCTGAAGTTCACGACCACCGGCGACACCATCTGCGACGAGGCACATCCGGTCATCCTGGAGTCCATGGAGTTCCCGGAGCCTGTTATCGAGCTCGCGATCGAGCCCAAGACCAAGGCCGGTCAGGGCAAGATGGCGGAGGCGCTTGCCAAGCTCGCAGAAGAAGATCCCACATTCAGGCAGCACACGAACAAGGAGACCGGCCAGACGATCATCGC
>DFIR01000052.1:0-1025 GCA_002372815.1 Lachnospiraceae bacterium UBA3692 | reverse complement strand
GCTCCATCTGGAGATCATCGTGGACAGACTGCTGCGTGAGTTCAAAGTGGAAGCGAACGTCGGCGCCCCTCAGGTTGCCTACAAGGAGACTTTCACCAAGAGCGTGGATCAGGAATACAAATACGCCAAGCAGTCCGGCGGCCGCGGCCAGTACGGTCACTGCAAGGTGCGCTTCGAGCCCATGGATGCCAACGGCGAGGAACTGTACAAGTTCGATTCCGAGGTCGTCGGCGGCGCGATCCCGAAGGAGTACATCCCGGCGGTCGGCGAGGGTATCGAAGAGGCCATGAAGGCCGGTTCCCTGGGCGGTTACCCGGTCGTCGGCATTCATGCGACAGTCTACGACGGAACCTATCACGAGGTCGACTCCTCGGAGATGGCCTTCCACATCGCGGGCAGCATGTGCTTCAAGGAAGCCATGAAGAAGGCAGCCCCTGTGCTGCTCGAGCCCATCATGCGCGTGGAAGTCACCATGCCCGACGAGTACATGGGAGATGTCATCGGCGACATCAACTCCCGCCGCGGACGCGTGGCCGGTATGGACGATATCGGCGGCGGCCGCAAGGTGACAGGCTATGTACCGCTGTCCGAGATGTTCGGATACGCAACGGACCTGCGCTCCAAGACACAGGGCCGCGGCAACTATTCGATGTTCTTCGACAAGTACGAGCCGGTTCCGAAGAACGTACAGGAGAAGCTGCTCGCGCACAAGTAAACCGCGGGTTTTCGTGAGCAACAACCGCTTGAAATCTCCTGTGGATTCAACTATAATCAGCGTATGGCTGTCTTCTGACCCTTAAATTGGAACAGTCATATGCTGATGTGAACATCAAAATGCAACATTCCAATTCTATTTAAGGAGGAACGAAGAAAATGGGAAAGGCTCATTTTGACAGAACAAAACCGCACTGCAACATCGGCACCATCGGCCATGTTGACCACGGCAAGACCACTCTGACCGCGGCCATCACCTCTGTTCTGGCTGTCAGACAGGGCGGCACCGCTGTTGCTTTCGATCAGATCGA
>DFIR01000084.1:864-2783 GCA_002372815.1 Lachnospiraceae bacterium UBA3692 | reverse complement strand
TTCCGTAAGCTGATAATTGAAAGGCGGAAACACGCATGAATACGAGCAGATCCTCGCCGCTCGGCCTCTATGTCATCGGGATCGCCGCCCTTTTCCTGGCGGGCTTCCTGATGCTGGTCATCTTCGGGGCGCAGACCTACCGCAACACGGTCAGCGTCCAGAACGGCAACAATGAGACCCGGGCGACGCTCTCCTATATATCGGCGACGGTTCGCGCCTATGATACGACAGGTGCGGTCGAGGTCACCGAGGCGAAGCTGGCGGACGGCACCGCGACACAGGTGCTGGCCCTCGCGGACGGTAATACCGGCTACGCGGTCCGGATCTACACCTCCGGCGGAAATCTCATGGAGGAGTACGCCAGGACCGATGCCGCCCTGACTCCTTCGGCCAGCAACGTGATCGGCGCGACGCAGACCTTTGAAGCGATCAGAGAAGGAGACATCCTCCGCGTGCGGACGGATGAGGGCAGCGTCCTCCTGCATCTGCGGGCGGAATGACCGTACCCTGCGAAAAAGCCAGAACACCGCAGAATAACAGTATCCTGTAGAAAAATCAGAACACTGCGGGAAATAACTGTATCCTGTAGAAAGATCAGAACACTTCGGAAAATAACTGTATCCTGTAGAAAGATCAGAAGACAGCGCAGTCAACCGTGTCCTGAGAAGATGTCATTGTTCTTCGGGGAATGTATTCAGAAACGGCGGATCGAGAGAGATCGAGAATATGAAAAGAAAACAGCATATCACCGCCTTCTATCTGGAGACGCTCCTGATGATCGTGGTCTTTATCTCCATCATACTGGTGCTGACGAGAGTCTTCGGCAGGGCGCGCCTGCAGAGCGTGGAGGCCAAAAGGCTGACAGCCGCTGTCACCCTGGCACAGAACACGGCGGAGGCAGTCTCCGCATCCGGCAGCCCGCAGGACCTGCTGGACCTCCTGAATGAAAAAAACAACGCCATTCTCCAGACGGCGGACGACACGGAAGAAACTGTCATCATAACCCTGTACGGCGAAAACCTTCAGCCGGTGGAAATCACGCAGCAGGCGGCTGACCGGCTGCAGAGCGCAGGCTCCGACAATTCGAAAAAGGACGGAACAAAGACCGGAAAAAATGATCCGGTCCCGGGCATTCAGCCCGGCACCCTGATCGTGGAGACACAGTGGGGAGCTCCGGCTCCGGCAGCTGCGGAGACAGAAACAGAAGATCCGGAAGCTGCGAATCCGGATGCAATGGTCCTGGAAGCCGGTGAGGACCTCGTCAACGTGACGATCCGGGTGTGCGGCTCAGATCGGACAACCGAAATCTACCGCCTCGATACAGCAGTTTACGCCCCTGCGGACAGATGAATTTGAATTATGGCGGCCTGCGGCGTGCCCGCTGCGGGCTGGCCGGGTCAGCTGATAAGCCATAACGCCGAATCTTCTGCCGGCAGACAAATCAGCAGGCAATCAACAGACGGGATTAGGAGTACATATGCACCAGGTACCGATCAAGCTCGGGCCGCTGGCCCTGCTTTTGACCATCATCAGCATATGTCTGACAACGCTTTCCATACTGACCTGTACGACCTCGGGCGCCGACCTGCGCCTGGCGCAGAAGTATGCGGAGACTGTACAGACCCGCTACAGCCTGGAAAGGGAGGGACAGGCTTTTTTACAGGAGGCAGCGGACACCGTTTCCTCGGGACTGCCGCTGAATGCGATCTTCGACGCATCGCCGGCCCCGGGCGGAGGCATCACCAGAACCTTTGAACAGGACGGGACGGTCCTCACGGTCACCCTTGCCCCGGACAGTACCGGTGACAAAGGATATGCCGTGCGTGCATGGACGGTCGTCCGTCAATGGGAAGAGGACAACAGCATCGGAAATATCTGGCTGGGTGAATGACCGCAGCCTGCAGGGAGGGATCATTCCT
>DFIR01000084.1:0-810 GCA_002372815.1 Lachnospiraceae bacterium UBA3692 | reverse complement strand
TGCAGGGAGGGATCATTCCTGAAAACCTGAAATGGATGCAGGGAGAGACCAATCCTGAAATCCTGACATAGATGGATGCGGCTGAGAACAGATCCTGAAATCCTGAGTGGAAACAGGGAGATTGTGGAATATGCAGATCGAAGAAATTTTACAGAGAGCCATAGAAATGGACGCGGCGGACATCTTTATTGTCGCCGGTCTGCCGGTCACCTTCAAGTGTGACGGACATCAGGTCCGTCTGTCCGGCACCGGGAATCTCCCGGACCGGATGCTGCCGGACTCGATCGCCGGCCTGGTGGACGAGATCTATGAGGTCAGCAAACGCGACCGCACCAATCTTGAGAAGGGCATCGACGACGATTTTTCCTTCTCGCTTTCCAAACTCGGGCGCTTCCGCGTGAACGTATTCCGCCAGAGAGGGTCGCTGGCAGCGGTCATCCGCGTCATTCACTTTGGCCTGCCGGACCCCGTCAAGCTGGGCATTCCGGAATCGGTCCTGTCCCTCACGGAGAATAAAAAAGGCCTGGTCCTGATCACGGGCGCGGCCGGCACAGGCAAGTCCACGACCCTGGCCTGCATGATCGACCGCATCAACAAAAACCGGGACTGCCACATCATCACCATGGAGGATCCGATCGAGTACATCCACCGCCACGACAAGGCGATCGTCACCCAGCGTGAGATCTCCATCGACACGCCCGGTTACCTCGAATCGCTCCGCTCCGCCCTCCGCGAGAGCCCGGACGTCATCCTGCTCGGCGAGATGCGCGACTACGACACCATCTCCAGCGCCATCACCGCGGCCGAGAC
>DFIR01000097.1 GCA_002372815.1 Lachnospiraceae bacterium UBA3692 | reverse complement strand
CACCTTCTCTTAAATAATTGATTTCGCAAATCCCGATCTGTACCTCCACCCTACCACACTTCCACCCTCTTTTCCACCAATCAAAAAAGAGCCGCCCACCGCCTTAAGCGATGAGCCCTCTGCTCAGATCACTTTGAACATCTGCCTTTTTACTGTTTCCTTCTCTTCCCCCGTGCCTCTTAGCTTCTCCTGCTCTCTCCTGGCCTCTTCCATCTCCTGCATCCGGTTCATCTCCGCAGCTGTGTCCTCAAGGCCCAGATGGGTATAAGTGTGGCGGCAGACGTGCGGGGTGATGGGCGGCATCTGCACACGGTAGATCTCGTTGTAGCGTTTGACCATGTGGTTGAAGCGGTGCTCCCAGTGCATGGCGACTTCCGGCATGCCGGTATGGAACAGGATGTAGACCGCTTCATAGTATTTGCAGTATACGTTGTCATCGTGAACGAACTTCAGGAACTTGCGCATCTGGTCCCTGGTGATGGCCTGTCTCGTCACGCTGTCGTTGACCACCACCCCGGCAAGCTGGAAGCCGAAGGGATTCTTGTTCAGGTAGTCATCGTCCACGGCCATCTGGAATGCCGGCCTCAGGACTCCCCTCACTGTCTTGACAGTGCTGTGCCGCTTTCCGTCAGTCTGGAGTTTTATAAGGAAGAGTTTCGCATCGGAAGTCTTCACCTCCCCGATCTTCTTAACTTGTCTTTTTTCATGGCATTGTCCTCCTTCACTTTCCTATGCCTGCAAAGAAGCGTTTTTTATACTTCTGCTTTCCTACGCCCATAAAGAGGCTGTTTTTACACACAAAAAGCCCACGGATTTCTCCACGGGCAAATATCGTGATCAGACACGGGATTATTTAGAACTCTATTCGTTTGACAAGGTCTCCTTTTCTGACCCTGTTAAAAGTGAGCTGGTGAACTGCTCCTGGGGCTACGAGGAGATGCTGACCCACCTCTTCCGGGAGCAGCTGCTGCGGTCGCTTGACTGACGGCCGCCTTCGGCTCCGCGGTACTGCCTCCGGCTCCGTGGCGCTGTCTCCGGCTCCGCGGCGCCGTCACGGCTCCCGCCGATATTCATACGTCAATTTGTCATAGACCCTGCCGTCGACGGTGAGGCCTTCCTTCTCCGTGCGGACGAGCTGCATGCCCGCCTTCTCAAGCACCCTCTTCGACGCGGTATTCTCCGCGGCGCACCAGGCGGTCACACAGGGAATGCCCTCGTTCTCCGTCAGGTATACCAGCACTTTCGCCAGCGCTTCCGTCGCGAAGCCGCGGCCCTGCCAGTCCTTCACGACGCTGAAGCCCACCTCGATCTTCCCGTCCTCATAGTCGTAGGCCCCGATCGTCCCGGCTGCGAGGCCCCCGGCATCCATCACCCACGAATATGTGCGCGCGTCCCCATAGCTGTCCATAAAGCGCTGCACGGTCTCCCGCGCCATCTCCGGCGTCGCGTAAGGATTCCACCCGGAATACTTCCACGCCGCGGGGTCCTTCCCGAGATACCGGTGCAGCTGTTCCGCGTCGCCCGGGCAGTATCTGCGCAGGAGCAGCTGCTCCGTCCGCAGTTCCGCCGTGCCGTGCTCACTCATCCGGAGATCGTGATCGTCAGATCTTACATGTCCCATTATCCTCTCCTCCTGGCGTCATTCTCATTGAGCCATCTGTATGCACAGTAAGGGAGCAGGATCGTCAGTACGATTCCCACCAGTGCCATCGTGCCCCCGATCATGGGGTTGCTGATATAATGATCATCGAATATCGTGACATACGCGCACATCGCTCCGAAGCTGCCAACGAACATGAACAATATTGTGAGAATACTGACGGATAGAAACGGGATCTTCCGAAGATGGATCAGCAGAAGTCCCAACAGCGGCACACTGCAGGCTCCAATGAAGACGGCGGCCTCTATACGGTTGTACAAATCCAACCTCTCATGCAGCACCATCAGAACCATCGAAAAGAGATACACCGCAGTACATATAATGATCAGCATCTTGTACCACTTCCCGGCTTCTGGCTTCTGCTCTGTATGATCGCTCTCTTCTCCGGGTGCCTGCTCCTTCTGCGCTTCTTCCCGTCTCTTGCGCGCTTCTTCCTGTCTCTTCCGCGCTTCCGCCTGTCTCTTCCGCCTTTCCTCCTGTCTCTTCCGCCTTTCCTCCCGCGCCTTCTCTTCTGCTTCCCGCCTGGCCTTCTCCTCCTCCCGGCGCTTCTGCTCCGCCGCCCAGAGGTCGCTGTCGACGGCGCTGACGGTGGAATCGCCTGCCGTCACCTCCGCGGAGGCGGGGTCAGTATTCCATGCGAAGTACGTTCCGGCAGCACCTGCCGCAGCAGGCGCACTGCCGCCTGTCGCGCCGTATTTCCCCGCAGGATCGATCCCCATCGCCCCAAGCGTGCTCTCCTCCTCTGCCTCGTCAGGGCGGGCATAGGAAGGGTTCACGGCCGGCCCGCCGGCTGCGCCTTGCAGGATCGCCTGTTTCATCTCCGCGGCGCTGCGGTACCGGTCCTTCGGGTCGGGCGCGCAGGCCCGGCGGATGGCCTCCCCGAGTGCCGGGGACGCATCGTCCGGGAGTTCCACTTCCGCGCCCGAGAGCCTCTTCGCCAGCACTTCGCTGCTGTCCATCGGCGTGATCGGCCGCGGGAACCGGGGCTCGTACGGGAACCGGTTGTGGTTCAGGTACCGGTACAGCATCGTACCCAGGGAATAATAGTCCACGCTCCGGTCATACCCGCGCTCACCGCGCAGGATCTCCGGCGCCATGTAGTTCATCGTCCCTTTCTGTGAGTGCATCGACTGCGTCGAGCTGTCCATCTGCCGCGCGATGCCGAAATCGCCCAGGATATAGGTGCCGTCTTCGTCGATGAAGATATTGCCGGGCTTGATATCGCGGTGGATGATATTCTTCTTCTCACAGGCGGTCAGGGCGTCACAGATATCGCTGCCGATCCGGATGACTTCCTCCGGTGTGAAAGGCTGGCCGTTCTTGAACCTCGCTCTCGCGCGGTCCTCCAGGTTCTCCAGCAGCGGCATCCGGATATAGACGGTGAATCCGAAGCCGTCCTCATTCTTCTCCAGGTGGTAGTCCTCGATGCGGACGATGTTGGGGCAGTATTTGAGCGTCAGGAGGAGCTTGATCTCCTCGGCGATCCCCTGTGCCGTCTGCTCGTAGTAGGCGGCGATCGACCGGTCATCCATGCTGCGGTCGCGCAGTTCCTCCACCTCGGAATTGTCCTGCGGCACCCGGATCACTTTCAGCGCACAGACGGTCTGCAGGCCGAGGTCGTCCCGGCGGATCTTGTAAACTCTGCCGAAGCTGCCGGCGCCGAGCAGGTCCTTCTTCTCGTCTTCGATGTACCAGTCAGGCCAAAATGGAAATCGTTTCAAGACTGTGTAAACCTCCTTCTGTCGAGTTTGACAAGGTCTCCTTTTCTGACCCTGTTAAAAGATAGACTGCCTCCTCTTGTGATCGTGTGCTGCTGTTTGCTTCAGTATACGGTATTCCGTTTTGTCCTGACAAGTGCATGCGGATTTCACACAGGGGGGCGTTTTTTAATAGGAAATCACCTCTCCCCACCAGGCGCCGCGCATGTAATAAGGGTCGATGCCATGGTCAATGCATGTCCATGTAGTTCCTTCCTTACGGTAGAGGTCGCAGTGCTCGATGTCGAAGCTGTTTCCTTTCGGCGTCGCCTGCACCATGAAGGTGTCTTTCCTGGTGGAGAAAAGACCTGCCACACTGCTGTGCTGGAAGACGGCTTCTCCCCGGTCGATCTGATAGAGATCGCCGCCATACGTCTCGAAGTAGGTCTCCATATCCGTCTTCAGCACATAGACCGTGTCCTCCGGGCAGCTCCAAAGCCAGAAGGCGCCGGAAGTGATGGTTTCCGCGGACTCCGCCGTCTGGGCATCCGCCCGGCACAGATCCCCGCCATTGCCGATAAAGTACACAGACCGCCCGTTCTCCGCGGTCACGAGCGGGGGCCAGAACACCCGGTCAGTGTCCTCGATGTAGAAGGACAAAACGTCCCGCCCACTATAAATAATGTTCGGAACCTCTCCGGAGAAGTCCGCGAGCGCCAGCTGTCCGCGCGTCACCGCCCAGAGGCACTGCCAGTCGTCGGAGATGCAGATAGTCCCTCTCACATTCGGGAGGAGTTCCGTGGCTGCCAGGTCCTCGCTCAGGTAGACGATCTCCGCCTCGTGATACCCGCCGTCCGAGGAGAGCTGCAGGTAGGGCATGTTCCGGATGTGCGCCTGCGGCAGCCGCCCGTCCTTCAGAGACAGGTACTGGTCATCGCTTTCCGCTTCCAGCCAGTTGTCGATCGTCGTCCACCACGGCTGCAGAGGTGTCTCGAGCTGCGTGACACTGCGCAGCGGAACGAGGTATCCATTCGTGCCGGTCACGCGGCGCGCGCTGTAATCTCCGGACTTCTGCGCTTCTTCCAGAGAGAAATAGTACGTGGAATCCCGGTAAGAGAAAAGGGCCTCCCTGCAGTCCGGGGTATAGGTGAGAAGCTGGATCCCGTAATCCGGATCCGGTGCCTCGAAGAGGATCTCTTCCGTTTTGCCGGCATGGATCCCGATCGTATGGATCTCCTTGGATTCCCCGCCGGACGTATGCGTGTAGTATTCCTGGAACAGGAACGTGTCCCCGTCCTCTGAACAGGCCTGCATATATCCGAACGTTCCGATCGGCTGCGGGTCCTTTTTTCCTTTCTGGAACATGTCGCCGTAGAATACCGTGCTGCCGTCGTAGGAGATCTGACTCGGCTCGCCGTTACTGCCGAGCTGCTCTGTCCGTCCTGTCTGCAGATCCCACTTCCAGGAGTCCTCCCCGTCCGTCGAGTACGCGACCGTGGACCCGTCCCCGCTCAGGACAAATGCCTGCACCGGCGCCTCCAGCGTCTTCCAGGTGTCGGGGCCAATGTATACGCGCACTTCGCCTTTTTCCTCATTCTGGACCGCGAAGTATCCGTTCTCGGCACACCAGGCCTGGCCCTCGAGGTACTTCAGCATCTCTCCCGCTTCGTCATCAGCGTACTCGTTGATCGTATCGACAGGTCCGTTCGGTCCGAGAATATGTGTGAATTCCTGTCTGCCGTAGCCATCCTCCGCTTGCTCCGCTTCTATCGAGCTCTCCCAGACCACCGCGTCCGGACGCTCCGGTATGCCGTAGATCTTCTCTTTCGCGCCGGCACTCCGGCTTCCGCTGCTTCCGCCCGAAAGCATCCTCGCAAGGAAAAACCCGCCAATGCCGAGCACGACCACACTGGCCGCGATTCCGAGGAGCAGCGGCAGCTTGGACTTGCTCTTGTCAGGTCTGCCTGTTCCGTCCCGCTCCGCCCCCTCTCCGGAAGCCTTTCCGAAAGCCGGTGCGGCTGCGACAGGCCGGCGCGGAGTCTCGCTGCGCGGAGCACCGGCAGGCGGCTCGGCAGCCGACCGCGGGATCGCGCGCGGCACCGGCGTGCCGCAGTTTCTGCAGAATTTCGCGTCTTCTTCCAGTTTTGTACCACATTTCATACAGAACATTGCTGTGTCCTCCTGTGGGATGCTTTTTGTTTCAGTATACGGTATTCCGTTTAGCCCTGACAAGTGTGCACCGGAGGGCGGCGCCGGAGCAGGTCCTGCAGAATATCCACGAAGCTGTCAACGACTTCGTGCAGGATGCGGAGCAGTTCGACGACCTGACCATGCTCTGCCTGACCTACAGCGGACCGGCGGAATAAGGCGGAATAAGGTGAGACATATTTTACATCACCTTATTCTGTGCCTCCCTTCAAGAAAAGCACCCGTTTCCGAGTGCTTTAAAATCTTTTAACTTTGATTCTGTGTCTTATCCTGAGCGAAGTAAGCAACACCTGCGTTGCGGTCGACAAACTGGAATTTGTCGATTTTACAGTCCAA
>DFIR01000020.1:38097-58641 GCA_002372815.1 Lachnospiraceae bacterium UBA3692 | reverse complement strand
TTGGAACCGTCCCCTGTGTGAGGTGCGCGCGCAACGTGAATCAATCTGATTGTGCACAATGGAAAATCATGATATAGTGTTCTGGTACCGGTCATGCCGGGAAGGAATCCATAGAATTCATATGCTCAAGGCTGTAAAGGAGTATGCGTTATGGAATTTACCATGATTGAAACCGGATGGCTCTCGATCCTGCCGCCGGTCATTGCGATCGCGCTGGCGCTGCTGACCAAGGAAGTGTATTCTTCGCTGTTCATCGGTATCGTTTCGGGGATGCTGATTTATGCCTTCGCGAGCGGCGGGACGATCATTTCCGCGGCGGCGATGACGTTTGACATGATGAGCTCGAAGATCTCGGACAATTCGTATATGATCATCTTTCTGGCCCTGCTGTGGGCGGTGGTCAGTCTGGTGTCCAGGTCCGGCGGAAGCCAGGCTTACGGCAAATGGGTGGAGACGAGACTGAAGAGCAAGAGGGCGGCGGCGTTCGCCACCTCTCTGCTGGGTATCCTGATCTTCATCGATGACGGCTTCAACTGCCTGACCGTGGGAACGGTCATGCGGCCGATCACGGACCGTCTGCGCATTTCGAGAGAGAAACTGGCCTACATCATCGACGCGACGGCGGCACCGGTCTGTATCATCGCGCCGGTCTCCAGCTGGGCGGTCGCCGTGGCCAGCGAAGTGAGCGCGACGGACGGCTTCCACGTCTTCCTGTCGACGATCCCTTACAATTTCTATGCCCTGCTGACCATCCTCATGGTCATCTTCATCTCGTACAGCGGCAAGGACTTCGGTCCTATGAAGAAAGCGGAAGAGGACGCGCTGTTGAAGACGCCGGAAGAGGAGCAGGACACGTTCCGCGAGAAAACAAAAGGCCGCGTGTACGACCTCGTGCTGCCCATCCTGGTGCTGATCATCTGCGCGATCCTGGGCATGGCCTATGTCGGCGGATTCTTCGAGGGCGTGAGCTTCTCGGAGGCGATCGGCTACAATCCGACGGCGGGGCTGTCGCTCGGCGCTTTTGCCGGACTTCTTACGGCGATGGTGCTGTATCTGCCCCGGAAGCTGATGACGCCCAAGGGCTTCATCGACTGCATCGTCGGCGGCATCAGCAATATCGTGCCGCCCATGCTCATCCTGATCCTGTCCTGGAGCCTCGGCGGCGTGTGCCGTCAGCTCATCGGCACCGGCCTCTTCATCTCCGGTTTCGTGAGCTCCTCCAACCTGCCGCTCGGCTTCCTGCCGGTGCTGATCTTCGTGATCGCCGCGCTGATGAGCTTCTCCATGGGGACCTCCTGGGGCACCTTCGGCATGCTGATCCCGATCATCACCATGATCTGTGAGACGGAAGGCGCGGGCATCTTCCTGATCCCCGCCCTCGGCGCGACGCTGGCCGGTTCGGTCTACGGCGACCACTGCTCCCCCATCTCGGATACGACGATCCTCGCCTCCACCGGCGCGGACTGCGTCCACATCCGTCATGTGGAGACGCAGCTTCCTTACGCTACCCTGGTGGCCGTGGTGTGCGCGGTCGGCTATCTGATCGCCGGATTCCTCCTGTCGCCCTGGGTGCCGCTGCTGCTTTCCGCGGCGCTCCTGATCGGCGCCATCTTCCTGCTGAGCAGGACGGAGATCGGAACAAAGTAAGAATAGAAAGCTGTTAAAAAAGACAAAAAGGGAGACCGCATTTCATGTGAGATGCGGCCTCCTTCTTTTTATTGTATGGGATTTACAGAAAAATGCATTTTTACACGCTGCGGTGCACGTTGAGGCGCTGCAGGCGGAGGATATCCTGGTCCAGCAGGGAGGAGACCGTCTGCCGGCGGGCGTCCGGGGCCTGCATGGCCGTTTCCGGCCAGCCGGGATTCTCCACGACCTCCTTCAGGCGGCCGAGGGTGAGCCTGCGGGCGTACCGGGCTTCGTACAGGGACTCAAGTTCAGCAAACAGGCGGCGCGCATTCTCCAGACAGGTCATGGACAGGTCGTAGACCACCGGATACGGGACATCGCTCAGGGACGCGGGCATCTGGTAGGGCAGGATCGGATAGGTGGAGGGCAGCCGCCCGTCCATGGGATCCTCCTCCGGACGCAGTGCCGTCGCCTGGGGGCGGACCCTGTCGCCGGCGTAGAAGGGGGTGATGTCCGATACGCGGAACCAGGCCCGCATGTGCGGGATCTCGTAGATGGCGTCGATCTTCAGGTGGTTCTGCTGCGCCAGGGACCTGCCGTAGCCGGAGACGGCGCCTGCGATGACGCCTTCCTCCTGCAGGGAGAGGGCGCCCAGCCCCTTGGTGATGGTCTTCAGCCAGTAGCCGTTGTTGTACAGGTCGACCAGGAGGATGAAGGGCCGGTCCATGGACTTGAGGACCCGCATCTGGACGGAGAGGTCGGGCGCACCCGGCGTCTCGCGGATGTCGTAGCTTCCGAGATCCGGGGAGTAGACCTTCTCCGTGTTCAGCGGCATGGTCACGAGGCCGGGGATCTGCACGCTGCGCTGGAACTTTCCGAACGGGACGCAGATCCGGTCGGTGAGGGTCTCGCGCACGTCCGAGGGGTCCTCCTGCAGCAGGGAATCCTCCGGATACAGCGCATCGGTGTCCTCCGGCAGCCCGTAGCGCTCCCGGATCCGCCTGACGAGACGGTCGTTGAGGACCCGGCGGCTCAGGAACAGGACGGCCGTGCCCGGATACAGGCCGGCGATCCCCAGGCGCAGGCGGCGCTCATTTTCTTTCAGGATCGCCTCCAGGGAAGGCTCCCCGGCGAAGGGCTCCAGAATATAGCTCGCCGCATCGTCGAACAGGACCACAGGGGAGCGGAGGTCCGTGCAGTAACTGCCGTCATTCCCCGGGATCCGGACGAAACCGCGCTCGCGCAGCAGCTCCCGCCCGCACAGCGAGCCGGAGACGGTGACCATCTCATACCCGTGCGCCTGGAAATACAGGAGCGCCTCGTCCAGGACCATGCCGGACTGTGTGCCGTCCGCGTCCTCCAGGCAGGTGAGGGACACGATCTCGAGTGTGCGGAAGAGCGGCCTGCCGGGGGAACCGGCAGCAGCGCCGTCCGGGGCAGTCCCGGGTGTACCGGCGGCTGTTGTATCCGCCTCCTGGGAGCGGGCCAGCAGCTCCCCGAGGACTTCTCCGGACCAGACGTCCTGCAGGGTGATGCGGATCTGCCCGTCGAATGTCTCCGCACTGGTCTCGATCCGCCGGGTCTCGATCTCTTTCTTGTAGATCCGCTCGTCGGTGTAGAGGTTCCCGCGCCGGATGTACTGGCGCGCCGGGGCCGTCACGAGATCGTCGATGTGGATCCCCTCCCGGAGGTGGTGGCGGACCTGCAGGGAAGTCATGTTGTCATAGTAGATGGGGAGACGGAGTTCGATCACTTCCCCTGTGAGGTTCGGGAAGCGGCCGGGCTCCGACCCGTATGCCTCTGCGCCGTCCCGCGTGAACACGATGTGCGGGAAACTGTGCACGGATCCCTCCGAAGGCGCCGTGCGGTAGGCCGGCGCGTTTTCGATCCTGTCGCTGCCGCACACCAGATAGACCTTCCGGCCGGGGAACAGGTCGCGGAGCTGCTGCAGGTCCGCCGGATTCTCGGTGTTGATGACCGCATCCTGCGGGAAGATCTGCACATGCGCCATGTCGGCGATCGAGAGGAGGACGATCTTTCTCCTGACAGCGGCCGGCTGTGTGTTCCGGATCCAGGAGAAATCATCCACACTGATGTAGACCTGCATGCCCATCTCCGCCAGCTCGCGGGCCACGGCGCGGTCGCCGTTCGCGAAAGGATCGAAGCTTCCGGAGTAGAAAGCAACCGGTCTCTGCGGGTCCTCGTAGGAGTCACTGATCTCCGTGAGGCGGCAGGCGATCTCGTGGACGGGCAGGCTGCGGAAGAGCGGATCCGGCTGCCCGGCGGCCTGCAGGTACATGAGGGCGCTCCGGGCGACGGAGACCGCGGGCTCGAGGATCTCCCCGGCCGGGACGGCGGGAGCGGCGGTGGCGGTTGGAGCGCCGGGAGCGTCTCCGGAGACCGCGGGGTCTGCTCCGGCGGCCATGTTCCGGAAGAGGTCGAGACCGACCGCGTAGAAGGTGTTCTCCGACACGGTCCGGCGGTCGCTGTAGATCCCCTGGAAGAGGATGCCGGCCATGCCCCTGCGGATCTTCTGCAGCGCGTGGTGATCCTGTGCGTCCGGGCCGTCTCCGGAGGAGAGACGCGCCAGAATGCCGCAGGCGGCGGAAGTGATGATCTCCACGGTCGCCGTCTGGTCGCTGTTGGCCAGACGCTGCATCTCGGGGATCAGGTCCTCCTGCGTGTCCGGGGCCAGGTGGAACCAGCACTGCCCGATCAGGAAGGGCAGGTAGCGCGTGGAGTCGTCCTGCAGCTCCGCGCATTTGAACAGCTCGGCCATGATCTCGCGCTTCTGGTGCTCCCGGAGGCGGTCCATGATCCGGAGCAGGTCCTCGCCGGCTTTCCGGAAGAGCACGGCTTCCGTGTTCAGGCGCAGGAAGACCAGCAGGTGGGCGCCGTAGCCGGAGACGTCCAGGGCCTCCGGGCGGTACCTCTCCCGCAGGATCATGAGGTTGATCCACTTGGTGAGGCCGTCGACGCCGGAATCCAGGTTTTCCCGGTAGAGGACGTCGTCTTCCGGAGCTGCCGGAAGCGGAGACTTATCGGGAGCCGCCGAAAGCGGAGAGGCGTCGGTGAAAAGGCTGCGATCGGTGTCTGCCGCGCCGGCCAGGAGGCGGCGGATCTCGGCGGAGATGTAGAGGAGGGCGGCGTCTCCTTTTCCGTCGGAGCACTCCGAACAGGCGGTGTCCAGCGCTCCGGACAGGTAGTCGGAGAAATCGCGCGAGGGCTTCCAACCCTCCCCGAGCCATCTGTGGAGCAGGAGCAGGGAGGCGAGGCGCACTTCTCCTGTATCATTTTTCAGAAAATACCTGACAAAACCAAGAATGTGCCCCCTCTGCATGGTCCCCCAGACCTTGCAGGAGATGTTGGTGATGCCTTTCAGCAGGCTCAGGCAGGAGATCCTGTCCCAGCCGGTGGACTTGAAATAGTTGCTGCAGACGTTCGTCACCGTCCTGCGGCTGCTCTCCGGGACCCGCTCATAGACGGTCTCCAGGAGTCCCCGCAGGGCGCTGCCCGCCCGGATGCGGTCCGTCCTGGCCCCGCTGCTGCCCGTGCCGACGAAGAGGAGTCTCCGCAGGGCCTGTGACCAGACGGTCGGGTCCTCCTCGAACTGCGCGGCGATGATCTCCGCGGCGCAGTCCCTCGCGCAGGTGCGGATCTCCGCGCTGTCGTCGGACAGGAGATCGATGAGGCGGGGGAGCAGGAAGCGCCGGCTGTCGGAGTTGAGATCCTCCGCGTGGCACCGGAGGGACTGCAGGATCGCGCAGCGGCGGCGGGTATCCCCGCTCTCCGTCAGCTCCTCCAGGAGCGCGATCTGGCTGTTGCGGTCGCCGAGGAGGCAGACCAGTTCCTGCCCGATCCGGCTGTCCGCCTCGCGGAAAGCTGCCGCGAGCTGCCGCTCCGACATCAGTTCGGGATAGGGTGTGTGTGGCTGTCTGTTCATGCCTGTTCCTCCGCGCAGCTGCCGCTGCCTGTCTGATCCATGACGCAGACGATGCGCTCGCCGGCCAGGTCGTGGAGCAGGCGGCAGCCGTGTACGTCATACAGTCCGATGATGTTTTCGAATTCTTGTGCGTCCGGAGCGGCCTGTGCGATCCGGTTCTCCAGGCCGGTGAACATCTCCGGGCGGAATACGCGCGTGCGCTGGTCCTCGAAGACGGCGGCGTAGAGGATCTCGCTCTCCACAAGATCCTGGAAGATGTGGCTGCCGTACGAGAGCTCCGGGTTGTAGCCGGCCTTCGACTCCGCCAGCTCGAAGATCGCGCGGAAACTGCTGATATCCGAGAAAGCTGTCGGCACCCCCAGCTCCGGGGAACTGGTGCCGATCCGGCCAGGGACCATGAGAAGAAGATTTAAGCCGCTGTCGCGGTAGTACCAGTTGACGGCGCCGATGCAGCGGGCGATCGCGTTTTTGTCCTTATAAGGCATCCGGTAGTAGGCGATGGGGTCGACGTAGAGGATCATGTCGACGTCCAGCTTCTGGGAGTTGCCCAGTGTGCAGTGGCTGCAGTCCAGGAAGACGGCGTCCTCCGGCAGGTCCTCCGGGATCCCCTGGCGGCCGCTGTCCACGAAATGCTGGAGCGGGCGGCACTGCAGGAGATTGATGGCGTACTCGCCCTGCTCGGACATGTTGATGGTGAACTCGATGTCGACGGGCTGGCCGTAGGCCTCCTGGATGACCTGCATCATGGTGTGCATGTCGGACATGAGCTGTTTGTTCCGGACCAGGCCGTCGCAGGAGATGAACCAGACATCCCGCGGCTGTCCGCGGTCGGCGAACATCCGCTCCGCCTCGCGGTCGTGGCCGAAGACGGCCTTGCGGATATAGGCGGGGACGGTCTTCTCGATATTGTAGAAAGAGACCTGCTCGAGGCGGCCCTCCGCCTTGTGGATCACTTCGAGCAGCCGCTGGGAGTATTTGTGGTGCTCGCCGCTGGACTTGTAGGGCACCGCTTCGGGGCGGTCCAGGCTGACCAGGCGGGGATAGGAGCCCTGCGTGCGGTCCACGGCCGCTGTTCCGAGGCCCATGACGAGGCGCAGCATGCCGGCCCGGGGATCCAGGGAATCCAGGAAGCGGTAGGCGCTGTAGGAATAGCCCACGCCCGCGGCGCAGGGATAGTAGTACTCCCCGAAATGGGAGCCGGAGACGCGCTGCACGAGGATGGCCATCTGCTCGTCCCGGTCCTGCAGGCCGCGCCGCAGCCGGTAGTCCAGGGCGGACCGGCTCAGGGTGCTGGCGTAGACGGTGCGGACGGCATCCTCAAATTCCTGGAGGCGCTCGTCCATGGTCCCCCTGCCGGGGCAGAACACGGACTCATATTTGCCCGCGAAGGCGTTGCCGAAGCCGTCCTCCAGGATGCTGCTGGAGCGGACGATGACGGGCGAAGGGTCGTAGAAGTCCAGCAGTTCGCGGAACTGGTCCCGGATCGGCTCCGGGAAGTGCCCGTGCAGGATCCTGTCCGCCAGCTCCTCCGCGACGGTGAAGTAGCCCTCCGGGGACCGCTGGGCGACCCGCAGCTGCCAGAAGCCGTTCTCCACGAGGTAGGTATAGAAGACGTCCGAGCCGATGAAGAAGGAGTCGTGCGGCTCCAGGCGGTCATAGATCTCCGGGCAGCCGTTCTCGATGATCTTGCGGGCGGTCAGCATGCCGCAGGACTTGCCGCCGATCAGGCCGGTCCCGATCATATGCTCCTTTACGAAGAAATAATCCTCCGGCTCAAAGTGCTCCTCCAGCAGCTCCAGGATCCGCTCGTCGCGGGTCATCATGGTGGCCGCCATCGTGCGGCAGGACTCCGTCACGTCCCGGCCGTCCTCGTAGTCCCGCTGGACGCGCTCGAAGAACCGGTCCCAGCTGTCGAGGCTGCGGCCGGCGCCCTTGCGCTTCTCCATATTGACGGCTTTGCGGAAGCGGCTTTCGAGAACACCGTCCCGCACCGGGACAAAATCCTCCCGCCCCGCGTCGAAAACATAGGCCGCCAGCATTCCCTCCGCCGTGCCGGGTGCGCCGGGGATGTCCAGGCGCACGGGGCGGAGGTAGAGATTCTTGAAATCGGAGTAGAGCTCCAGGAAGGCGGAGGTGCGGCTGCGGATGTGCTCATAGGTCTGCAGCGAGTGCCTCCCGCGGAGGAGCGGATAGAAAGCGATGCTCTGCTTCCGGCTGATCAGAGGCGTGACGACCGTGAAAAAATTCTCCATCATCAGGTCTGTGGCCCACGCAGCCTGGAGCGTGGAGAGGGGATCGAACAGATAGAGGGTGCCCGGCTGTCCCCCTTCCAGCAGGCCGCAGACTGCGACCGTGAAGGCCTCGAACCGGTGGGAGAGAGGGATCTCGCACGTGCGGATCCACTCCGGGCCGTCGAAGAGGACTTCGCAGCCCGAATAGTGCAGGTAGAGGACCTCGCGGCCCAGGCTGTGCGCGTGCCGGGCGGCCAGCAGCACGGCCCTGCGGTAGTCCCCCATGTCCGCCGTGGTCCACACGACGTTCTCCGGCGCGGAGGGTCCCGTCAGCAGGGCGGGAACGGAGATATCGGTATTCTTCATAGATGTGTTCATTACGATGTTCCAGCGGTCTCGGCAGACACCGGAAGACTTCCTGCAGACTGCAGAAAATGTCTGCTCCGGGGTACTGCTGCAGATTCCGTCACCGCTGAAGACGGCGGCTGTCCGTTTGTGGATGCTTCGATCTTTTTTACTGCCGATCATTTTTACTACCATTCATTTTTACTATAACAAATGCGGGGGCGGCTCTCAAGGCGTCTGCTCCTCCACGATCCGCAGAAGGTCGCTGAGTCGCATCCCCAGCGCCTCCGAGATGCGCCAGAGCGTGTCGACTTTCGGGCTGATCTTTCCGCTCTCGATCATGGCGAGATGACTGCGCGGAATATTCGAAAGGCCTGACACAACTTCCTGTGTCAGGCCCTTCTTCGTGCGGAGCTGTCGGATGATCCTCCCGGTGATCTGATTGTCATATGGCATGATGTTCCTCCTTTCATGCGTGCGTTGTCTGTCATAACAGACACTGTAATTTTCGCGGATGAAGGAGACGTTCTTGTCTAACGCGTCAGACAGTGCGCAGATTCCGCCATGCTATGATGAGATTCCCGGGGATGCGGGAGAAGGGAGGCTGTACAAATGAGAAGAAAGAGACATTTTGGGTGCGGCACCATCGTGCTGATCGCCCTGCTGCTGATCGTGGCGTCTGCAGTCCTGAGCATGGGCATAGGCAGACAGTCCGGCCGCAGGGAGAGCGAAAAGAAGACGGACCCCGAACCGGCCGTGAGCGCGGAAGTCGAGGAGGAGGAAGCGGAGGCGCCGGAAGTGGCGGCGTCTGAAGAGCCGTCGGGAGAGGCGGAAGCAGAAACGGAACCGGAGAAGGAGGCTGCGGAGGAGGCAGAAGCGGCACCGGAGGCTGAGAAACAGGAAGAAACTGCGGAAGAGCAGAAGCAGGCAGATGCGGCGGAGGAGCAGAATGCGGACAGCGCTCCGCTCGGCGTGACACCTTCCTTCAAGGAAGCGATGGACAGCTACGAAGCTTTCTTCGACGAATACATCGACTTTATGGAGAAGTATGAGCAGTCTGACGACCCTGTTTCCATGATGACCGAGTACATGGACTATATGACCAGATACGCCGAAGCCATGCAGAAGATGGAGGAGATCGACGACGAAGACCTCTCGGACGCGGATACCATCTACTACATGCAGGTCCAGACCCGGATCTCGGAGAAACTCCTGCGGCTAAACGGAAACTGAACAGGGTGTCACACAGGGGACGGTTCTCTATGTGTCGGGCAGCCTGAACCGGGTAAAAAGACAGATACTTAGCGGGTCGCACAGGGGGACAGTCCTTTGTGCGGCCCGCATTCAGATATACAGAAACCATCCTCTCTGCATCCGTGAAATGCACGGATCACTTCGCAGAGATACACGCAGACCTGCACGGAGCGCCTGACAGGCAATGATCAAACTCGGGCTCCGTCCTGAAGAACGGATCCCTCAGACATGTGATCAATAATCGCCGCAGCCCGAAGCCAGCGGCGATTAGCCTGTCAGACGCTCTGTGCATGCCAAGTGTATCAACCTGCTCGTTCAAAGTGCATCTCACGGATGCAGATACGATGGTTTCAGGACATCGAAGCGCGTAGGAAATCAGCCTGTGTCAGGTAGATCCAAGTGCTTCTTCCTTAAGGCTCGTGTAGGCCATGTATCCTTGCATGCACGGGAAACGCTGTGCTCACCACACCGGGAAATATCCCTGTGTGGTCTGACACCCCCGACTGTCGAATTGCCGGACAGGTTCCCCGCAGGGCACGACGGAAACCGTCATCCCGTATCAGGGAGAGACACTTTTGAACGAGCAGTTTGAGGAACCTGACCCGGCAGATACCCTTCCCAGGTCTACGTGCATCTCTGCGAAGTGAACCGTGGCTCTCCTGATACGGGGCGGCGGTTTCCGGATGGTGCGCGCAGAGAACCGTCCCCTGCGCGCTATAAATCTTGGTGCCTGGGAGCGGGATTTCTGGTATGATGACTATGATTCTACATGAAGATAATTACCGGAAAGGAATGGCATGAACAGGATACAGGAAATCATTGACAGAAACGGTGTGATGATCATTGATGGGTCGATGTCGACGGCGCTGGAAGCGCTGGGGGCGGATCTCAATTCGAAACTGTGGACGGCGAGAGCGCTGGCGGTGTCGCCGGAGCTGGTGAAGCAGGTGCATCTGGACTATTTCCGGGCAGGCGCAGACTGCGGGATCACCTGCAGTTATCAGGCGACGATTCCCGGTCTTATGGAGAACGGCTATACGAGGGATGAGGCGGAGCGCCTGATCGCGAGGTCTGTGGAGATCTTCCGGGAAGCCAGGGAACAGTGGTGGAAGGAAGAAGGCGAGAGAGAAGGAAGAGCGTGGCCTCTGTGCCTGGCGGGGATCGGGCCTTACGGCGCGTATCTGGCGGACGGGTCCGAGTACCGCGGACATTACGGTGTCAGCGATGAGGTCCTGCGGGAATTCCACGGGAGGAGGATGGAGATCCTCCGGGATGCCGGCGCGGACATCCTGCTCATCGAGACGCAGCCCTCGCTGCACGAGGCGCTGCTGGCGGCGGAGATCGCCGAGGAGCTCGGCGCGGATTACTGGATCAGCTTCTCCTGCAAGGACGGGAAGCATATCTGCGAAGGGGACCGGATCCGCGACTGCGCGAAGGCCTTTGCGGAGGGGCATCCGCACCTGCGGATGATCGGCGTCAACTGCACGAAGCCCGAGTATATCGAGAGCCTGGTGCGGGAGCTGCGCGCAGGGATCGGACCGGACAGGGAACTGCCGATCGGGGTCTATCCCAACAGCGGCGAGACTTACGACCCGGAGACCAAGACCTGGCACGGCGCCGCGGACAGCCGGGATTTCGGCGAGTACGCGCTCGCATATATGCGGGCAGGAGCCTGCGCGGCCGGCGGCTGCTGCACGACGGTGCAGAAGCATGTGCGGCAGGTGGTGGAGGCGAGGGAAGCTTTTCTCGCGGAAGGCGGCGCATCGCCCGTACACATGCACTGAGCATAACGAAGCAGACGGCAGGAAAAACATATGCACTGACGAACAGATACAAGGGGGAGAACAGTCATGCAGAAGCTTACGGATATCATGTACTGGATCGACGATTTTATGTGGGGTACATGGATGACGGTCCTGATCCTGGCGGTCGGCATCGTGCTGAGCGTGCGGTTTGCGTTCCGGTACCAGAGGAAGATCGGTTTCAATTTCCGCAACACGTATGGAAAGATCGGCGCGAAGGATGAGGGGGAAGGGACGATCTCCGGATTCCGGGCGGCCTGCACCGCGCTTGCCAACACGGTGGGCACAGGGAATATCAGCGGCGTCGCGACGGCGATCGTCAGCGGCGGCCCCGGCGCGCTGGTGTGGATGTGGGTGTCGGCCTTCTTCGGAATGTCGACCAAGGCCTGCGAGATCATCATCGGACAGAGGTACAGGGAGCACTATAAGAAGTCGATGAACGAGTACGTCTGCGACCGCTCCTTCGTGCTGAAGAACGCCTTCGGATGGAAGCGCGGCGCGGTGGTGCTGGCGGTGTTCTGTTTTCTCTTTGGGCCGTGGACCTGCTGTGTGCAGACGGAGGCTGTGACGAGTTCGATGAACCAGGCCTTCGGGATCCCGAGCCTGTACTCGGTGATCATCATCGGCCTCACCTGCCTTGTGACGATCTGGGGCGGGCTGAAGAGGATCTCGGACGTCATGTCGCGCGCCGTCCCGATCATGGCGGTGCTGTACATTCTGATGGGCCTCGGCGTGCTGATCCTCAACTGGCAGCAGATCCCGGCGGTCATTGCGCTGATCTTTAAGAGTGCTTTCTCGCCGACGGCGGCGGTGGGCGGCTTCGCCGGCGCGACGGTCCGGGACGCGATCCAGTACGGCGTCGCCAGAGGCATCTATTCGAATGACGCGGGCACCGGCTACGGCATGATCGCGCATGCGTCTGCCAGGACGGATCACCCGGTGCGGCAGTCCCTCTGGGGCTGGGGTGAGGTCTTCATCGATACTTTCATCATCTGCTCCATCACGGCTTTCACCATCATCATCACGGGTTCCTACATGTCGAGCGACGCCACCAGCGGCGCGCTGACGACCTACGCCTTCACGGAGGCCTACGGGGCCATCGGCGGGAAGCTCACGGCGATCGCGATCGCGGTCTTCGCATGGACAACGATCATCGGTATGTATTATACTTGCGAGAAGTCCGTCAACTATGCTTTCGGCGACACCGAGGCGAACAGGAAAATGATGCCGCTCTACATGCTCTATTACATGCTGCCCTGCGTCATCTTCTACAATATCGAGGCGGATCTGCTCTGGGCCTTCACGGATGTGCTCTCGGCCTTCTACGTGCTGATCACCGTCTTCATCATCGTCGCCAAGCACAAGGAGATCTTCCGTCTCTTCGACGACTTCTGGCAGCGCTACCTGCCCGCCCTCGAGCGGGGAGAGCATCCTCCTTTCGTGAGCTATGACTGCGCGGAGGAAGAGACGGCGCAGGCTTCACAGGAATGAGTTTTTGAGAAAAGGATGCAGTACCACCTATGTATACTTACACTTCAAGGATCCTTTACAGCGACGTGGACACGGAGGGATACCTCACACTGACGGGGGTCATGGATGCCTTCCAGAACTGCTCCTCCCTGCAGTCGGAGGACCTGGGGATCGGCATGGATTACCTGCGTGAACACAGCGTGGTGTGGCTGGTGACCTACTGGAACATTCTGGTCTACCGCTTCCCGAAGCTGGGGGAGACCGTCGTGACGGGGACCTCGCCCTATCAGCTGAAAGGGTTCACGGGATGGAGGAATTTCTCCCTGTCCACGGAGGACGGGGAACTCCTTGCGGAGGCGGATTCCTTCTGGCCGTTAATGAACACGGAGACAGGGAAGCCGGAGCGGATCCATCCGGTCATGCTCGAGCGCTATGAGCTCTTTCCCCGGTTTCCGATGGAGAAGACGCAGCGGAAAGTCGTGCTTCCGGCGGAGGACGAATGCGAGAGGACCGTGTACGACCCGATCCCGGTCGGGCAGTTCCTGCTCGACACCAACGGACACGTGAACAACGCGCAGTACGTGAAGATCGCGGCTGCGGAGGCACCGCAGCTGTACAAGGCGCACCAGCTGCGCGTGGAATACAGAAAACAGGCATTCCCCGGCGACGTGATCGTGCCGTCGCACTGCAGGACGCGGGACGGGAGAGAGTTCTTCTCCCTTGAAGACCCGCAGGGGGAGCCGTATGCGGTCCTGACCTGGGCGGACCGGAAAGAAAGGACGGAATCACAATGCTGAAACTTGGAGAGAAACAGGAACTGACCGTTAAGAAGACCGTGGACTTCGGCGTCTACCTCGCCGAGGACGCGGAGGCCTCCGAGGAGGTGCTCCTCCCCAGGTCACAGGTGCCGGAGGGCACGGCCGCGGGAGACAGGCTGACGGTCTTCCTCTATAAAGATTCGGAGGACCGCGTCATCGCTACGAGAAAAGAGCCGCGGCTCTGCCTGCACGAGGTCGGCTACCTGCGCGTGGCGCAGGTCGGCAGGATCGGGGCATTCCTGGACTGGGGCCTGGACAAGGACCTGCTGCTGCCCTTCCACGAGCAGCCCAGGGAGCGCGTCAAGGAGGGCCAGGAGGTACTCGTCGCCGTCTACCTGGACAAGTCGGACCGCCTCTGCGCCACCATGAACGTCTATCCCTACCTGCGCACGGACAGCCCCTACAGCGCGGGGGACCATGTGACGGGCATCGTCTATGAGACGAGCCGGAATTTCGGCGCTTTTGTCGCAGTGGACAGCTGCTTCAGCGCCCTGATCCCCAGAAAGGAGCTCCTGCGGGAGCTGCGCGTGGGAGAGGTCGTCTCCGCGCGCGTGTCGCGCGTGAAGAAGGACGGCAAGCTGGACCTCAGCCTCCGGGAGAAAGGCTACCTGCAGCTCGAGCGGGACGCGGAACGTCTGCTCGTGATCCTGCGCAGTGAGGGCGGCACACTTCCCCTGTCCGACAAGTCGGATCCGGAGGAGATCCGGGCCTCTGTACAGATGACCAAGAACCAGTTTAAGCGCGCCGTCGGGCGCCTCTACAAGGAAGAGAAGATCGAGATCGCGGAGGACCACATCACGCTTTTGTGAAAATCCACAAAAAACATCGAATTTTTTATGGATTCTATCGCCATTTTGATGTAAAATGACAGCAGATATGCGGTAACGACGTGCGGCAGCGCACAGAAAGCGTGGGAAAATGATCTCAAATCAGGTACTGCAGAATACGATCGACGGCATTAAGGAGATCTCGCATCTGGAGATCGGTGTGATGGATGCGGAGGGCAGAGAGATGGCGGTGACGGCGCCGGTCTTTGCGGACGCTTCCTCCATGATCCCCGATTTTGCGTCTTCCGCTGCGGACGCCCAGTCAACGGGCCCCTTCCAGTTCTTCAAGGTCATGGAAGACCAGCAGCTGGAGTATGTGATCGTCGTGTACGGTGAGAGCGACAAGACCCTGCTCGTGGGCCGCATGGCGGCCTTCCAGATCCGCGGCCTGATGGCGGCGTTCAAGGAGCGCTTCGACAAGGACAGCTTCATGAAGAACCTGCTCCTTGACAACCTGCTGCTCGTGGACATCTACAGCCGCGCCAAGAAGCTGCACATCGCCACCGACGCGCAGCGCGTGGTCATCATCGCGGAGACCGGCCTGGAGAAGGATCACGGTGCCCTGGAACTCGTGCAGGAGTACATCGGGACGGCCACGACGGATTTCGTGACGGCCGTCGACGAGAACAACGTCGTCGTGGTCAAGGACCTGACGGATCTGAACCGCACGCGCGACATCGAGAGAGTCTGCGCGGGCATCGAAGCCCACCTGGAGAAGGCAGGACTCGCGAACGTGCGCGTGGCCTACGGCACGGTCGTGGGAGATATCAAAGAAGTGAGCCGCTCCTACAAGGAAGCCAAGATGGCGCTGGACGTCAGCCGGATCTTCTTCGAGGACAGCAGCATCATCGCCTACAACGAGCTGGGCATCGGCCGCCTGATCTATCAGCTCCCGATCCCGCTGTGCAGGATGTTCATCCGGGAGATCTTCAAGGACCGCAATCCCGACGAGTTCGACCAGGAGACACTCACCACCATCAGCAAATTCTTTGAGAACAGCCTGAATGTCTCGGAGACCTCCAGGCAGCTCTTCATTCACCGCAACACGCTGGTCTACCGTCTGGATAAGCTGCAGAAGAGCACCGGGCTCGACCTACGCGTCTTTGAGGACGCGATCACCTTCAAGATCGCCCTCATGGTTGTCAAGTATATGAAGTATATGGAACAGTATGAATTCTGACCCGGGGGACGGTATGGAAGAGGACAATCGCGTACAGGAACAGAGAGAGGGAAAAAGGGGGAGGTTCTTCCCCTTTTTTCTAGGCGTACTGGTCGGCACACTGGTGATGTCGATCATCAGCAGTGTCATCATCGCCAGGATGCGGCAGATCCTCGCCGCAAACGCTTTCCAGACGCCGGCGGCCGCACAGACGGAGCAGGCCGGCGGAGACGGACAGGCGGGCGGCAGCGCAGCCGGTTCGACCGGATCCGCGATCGACGGAAATCTCGGAGCGAAGCTGCAGCTTCTGGAGAGATATATCCGGCAGTTCTACCTGGATTCCGATGAGGTGACCGCGCAGAAACTGCAGGACGGCATGTACAAGGGACTTCTGGAGGCGCTGGACGACCCCTACTCCGTGTACTACACCGCAGAGGAATACAAGGCGCTTAATGAGCAGACCACCGGTACCTATGAGGGGATCGGGGCCACCCTGCAGAAGGGCGAGACGACCGGCATGCCCGAGATCGTCGGCATCTTCAAAGGAGCGCCGGCGGAGAAGGCCGGTGTCCGCGTAGGGGACATCATCTACCAGGTCGACGACATGCTCGTGACGTCGGACATGGAGCTCACGGACGTCACGATGAAGATCCGCGGCGAGGCGGGGACCTCCGTCCACATCACCTTCTACCGGAAGGGCGAGCCGGTCGAGATCGACATCGTGCGCGAGAAGGTGGATACGCCGACCGTGACCTCCGAAGTGCTCGAAGACGGGATGGGCTATCTCGCGATCAGCGAGTTCGACGATGTCACCGTGCAGCAGTTCGAGACGGAGATGAAGAACCTTCGTGATCAGGGGATCAAGGGACTGATCCTGGATCTGCGGGGCAACCCGGGCGGCAACGTCACGACCGTCAACGCGATCGCGGAGCAGATCCTCCCGGCCGGCCGGATCTTCTACATGGAGGACCGGGACGGCAACCGCACCGAGTACACCTGCAAAGGCGCGGATTTCGACCTGCCCATGACGGTGCTCGTCAACGGCGGCAGCGCCAGCGCGGCGGAGATCCTCTCCGGCGCGATCCAGGACGCGGGGATCGGCACGCTGATCGGCACGCAGACCTTCGGCAAGGGCATCGTGCAGACCATCTATCCTCTGGAGGACGGCACGGCGGTCAAGATCACGGTCGCCGGCTACTTCACCCGCGGCGGGCGCGACATCCACAAGGTCGGCATCAAGCCCGACATCGAGATCGAATTCGATGCGGACACCTATTACGACGGCGACGGCACGGACAACCAGCTGGAGAAGGCCAAGGAAGTCCTGCGCACCATGATGAAATAGTGAAAAGTGTGAGAATTGTGTGAAAAAGGGCCCACTTTTCCGGAATATTCTATACGTTCATTTTAATTCATGATAAAATAATTCCAGACGTTCGGAGGCGGCGCATGCGGGCAGACTGTGACACCTGTGCATATCTTGCATACGATGACGAATACGGTGACTATGTCTGCGAGGTCGACATGGATGAGGACGAGTACGCGCGATTCCTGTCCGACCGGCATTACACCTGTCCTTACTATAGGAACGGAGACGAGTACGCAGTTGTGAAACACCAGATCTGACGGCCGCGGGAGGCCGCAGAGGCGCGCGATCAGCACAGCGATCAGAAAAGGAGGAAGCGTTATGGGACTTATCATGGCAGCCGGCGCATCTCTGAGCAGTATCCTCGGAGATCAGTGGAAAGAGTATTTTTACTGCCCTGAGATGGGCAACGACGTACTTGTCAAGAAGGGCGAGCGCCACCACGGCAAGAGCGGCTTCCTCAACAGGGGCGGCAGCGACAACGTGATCACCAACGGCTCAACGATCGTGGTCAACGAGGGCCAGTGCATGATCATCGTGGACCAGGGCGCGATCGTGGACCTGTGTGCGGAGCCGGGCGCCTACACGTATGACACTTCGACGGAAGCCAGCATCTTCAGCGGCGGCCTCGGAGAGGGCGTGCTCGCGTCCTTCAACCAGTTCAAGGCCCGTCTCGCCTACGGCGGCGTGACTGCCAAGGACCAGCGCATCTATTATTTCAACACAAAGGATATCATCGGGAACAAATACGGCACGGCCAGCCCGGTCCCTTACCGCGTCGTCGACAGGAACATCGGTCTCGACATCGACATCGCGATCCGCTGCTTCGGCGAGTATTCCTATCGCCTGGCCGACCCGATCCTGTTCTACAAGAACATCGCCACGAACGTGGACTATGAGTACAGAAGGTCCCAGATCGAGAACCAGCTGCGCACCGAGCTCCTGACAGCTCTGCAGCCCGCGTTCTCGAAGATCTCCGACCTCGGCATCCGCTACAGCTCGCTGCCCGGACACGCGAATGAGCTCAGCCAGGCGCTGAAGGAGGAGCTCTCCGGCATCTGGGGCAAGCAGTACGGCATCGAGATCGTCGCGTTCGGCGTCAGCAGCGTCAAGGCGTCCGAAGAGGACGAGGCGATGATCAAGGAGCTGCAGAAGACGGCGGTCTACAAGAGCGACGAGATGAAGGGCGCAGCCTATACCAACGCCAAAACACAGGCGATGATCGAGGCCGCGAAGAACCAGCATGCCGGTCCGGTCATGGCGTTCGCAGGTCTGAACGCGGCGGAAGCTGCGGGCAGCGGCGACATGGCGGCGATCCTGGCAGCGCAGGCACAGCAGAGAGAGCAGGCCGCCAAGATGACGGCGCCTTCCGCCGGCTGGGCATGCCCCAAGTGCGGCGCGACGAACACCGGCAAGTTCTGCACGGAGTGCGGCACCGCGAAGCCCGCATCCTCCGAGTGGGCCTGCCCCAAGTGCGGCACGATGAACACCGGCAAGTTCTGCACGGAGTGCGGCACTGCGAAGCCCGCCACGGACGAGTGGGTCTGCCCTAAATGCGGCGCGACCAATACCGGCAAATTCTGCACGGAGTGCGGGACCGCGAAGGAGTGATCCTGCGCGGAGCGTGAAGGATGCCTGCGGCAGCAGATACGTCCTGTGCGACATCGATCTATATTGAGCTTCCAACATGCGGGGCTGCCTTGTCCGGCGGCTCCGCATTTTCATACTGAAAGAGATTTGCGCGTGTGGGTCCACGGACACGTACCTGCGGGCACAGGCCTGCGGACGGCGCACCACCGGGCTTGACAGCCGGAAAGGAGACAGCATGGCGGAACGTGTGACAACATACCAGTGCCCCTCCTGTACGGGGCCGCTGCACTACGACGGGCAGACCGGCCGGCTGGTCTGCGACTACTGCGGCAGCAGCTACACCCTCGAGGAGGTGACAGCCTTCTACGAGAGCAGGAATGAGGCGGCTGCGGAGGCGGATCACAAGGCCGAAGAGAAGGAGCGGAAGGAAGCTGCGGAACAGGCGGCAGCCGCTGAGGCGGGGGCTTCCGGTGCGGCCGGAGCGCAAGACGGTCAGGCCGCAAAAGAAGCCGGCGGGGCCTCCGGGAAGCAGGCCGGGGAGACTTCCGGCGGCAGCTGGGGCAAGGACGCCGTGCGCATGCGCGCCTACAACTGCACGACCTGCGGGGCCGAGCTTCTGTGCGACGACACGATGGCGGCCTTCAACTGCCCTTACTGCGGGAACGCGACCATCATTCCCGGCCGTTTCGACGGCACCGGGCGGCCGGACCATGTCCTGCCTTTCAAGATCAGCCGCGAGCAGGCCCTGGACACCCTGAAGGGCTACTACAAGGGAAAACACCTGCTCCCTTCCTCCTTCGCCTCCGCAAATCACCTTGAGGAGATCAAGGGCGTCTACGTGCCCTTCCGCATGTACAGCGGCACGGTGGACGCACAGGCCACATACACTGCCAAAAAGGAAGTCGAGAAAGTCCGCAGGGAGGACACCGAGATCGTCCGCACGGAGATCTACGAGGCGGAGCGGTCCGGCGCGCTCGATTACACAAGGATCCCCGTCGACGCCTCCAAACAGATGCCGGACGACCTCATGGATTCCATCGAGCCCTTCGACTACGGGGAGCTGAAGCCGTTTGCGTTTGAGTATATGCCTGGTTTTCTCGCGAATCGCGAGGATATGCCGCAGAAAGAACTGCAGGAGCGCGCGCACAAACGCGCCGGCGCCACCGCCCAGGCCGCACTGAAGGATACCGTCAAGGGCTTCGACACCGTCATCACCGAGGACCACAGCGAGAAGTTCCGCGGCGACCGCGTGGAGTACGGCCTCCTGCCCGTCTGGCTCCTCAGCACGAGATGGGACGGAAAGACATTCCTGTTCGCCATGAACGGCCAGACCGGCAAAATGGTCGGCGACCTCCCGATCTCGAACCTGAAGATGCTCCTGTCGGCGGGCGGCACCTTCCTGGGGCTGTTCCTGCTCAACTGCTTCCTGCTCTTTGCGAAGCATCCGCAGCGCATGCTCCTGTCCATCTTGCTCCCGGCGATCGCTGCGCTGATCGTCACCCTGGTCCTGCGCGCCCCGATGAAGAACGTCGCCACCCGCACCGGCGCCGCCGACTACGTCGTCAAGGGCGACCTGCATCTGGGAAGACACACCGAGCGCTACGTCCGCACAGAAGAACAGCGCCGCCAGATCAGCAGCGGGAAGAAGCCTGCCGGGGGCTCTGGTGGGCCTGGTGGTGGCCCTGGTGGTCCCGGCGGCGGCTCCGGCGGTCACGGAGGCGGCTCCGGTGGGCATGGGGGTCCTGGGAGTGGCTCCGGCGGTCACGGAGGCTCTTCTGCCGGCCCTGCCGGCGGCCGGAAGCCCGGCGGCAGGCCGGGCGGCCCTGCGGGAGGCAGAAAACCCGGAGGAAGATAACATAAAGCGGGGCGGTCGCATGCTTGGATGCGGCCGCCCCGCTGACTCGTTATTACCTGCGTGAAGAAACCGTTTAAATCACGGAGGAGAGAACGTTTCTAACGCCAGTCGTTATATCCGCTGTGAAGAAAACGATTAAACCACAGAAGAAATAACGTTTCTAACGCCAGTCGTTATATCCGCTGTGGAGAAAACGATTGAACCACAGAAGAAATAACGTTTCTTTCGCCGATCGTTATATCCGCTGTGAAGAAA
>DFIR01000020.1:20638-38029 GCA_002372815.1 Lachnospiraceae bacterium UBA3692 | reverse complement strand
GTGAAGAAAACGATTAAACCACAGAAGAAATAACGTTTCTAACGCCGGTCGTTATATCCGCTGTGAAGAAAACGATGAAACCACAGAAGAAATAACGTTTCTAACGCCGGTCGTTATATCCGCTGTGAAGAAAACGATTAAACCACAGAGGAAATAACGTTTCTTTCGCCGATCGTTATATCCGCTGTGAAGAAACGATTAAATCACAGTGGATATAACGACCGGCGCCGGCAAGTCATGATTTGACTAGCTTCTTCCTCAGAAAGTGCAGCAGAAGCAGCGCGATGGCCGAGGCAACGGTCAGAGCGAGCCCCGCGCGCAGGCCGGGAACGTGATAGCGGAGGAGAATCTCATTGGAGCCTTCCTCGAGCGGCACGGAGAGCAGGCAGCCGGCGAAAATGTGAGGCTTGACTTCCTTTCCGTTGACGGTGAGGGTCCAGCCGTCGACGTAAGGGACGGACAGGAAGAGTTCCTGGCCGGGCTGCGCGTCTGTTACGGAGCAGGAGACATAACCGTCCCGCACGACCAGGTCGGAGGCCGCGCGCTGCTGTAAAGCAGAAGATACTTCTCCGAGGCGGTCCAGGTCCAGGGCGGCGAAGTGGCCATCCTTAAACTGACCGCGGGAGGAAGCTGTGTAGGCGATGGAGACGGTTTCCGGAGCAGCGGAACCGGCAGCATCAGATGGAGCAGCTTCCGCAGAAGCTTCCGGCGTCTCCCCGCCAGCTGTAATCCCCCCGTCCGGAATATAGAAGACGGTCGGGGACTTCCACTTGGCGTAGCCGAACCACTCCTCGTCGGAGACGTGGAGCTCGCCGAGCATCCATTTCTTCCAGGGGAGGATGCCGTAGATATCGTAGGCGGAGCTGCCGCGGCCGGCAGTGTCCTCAGGAAGACGGATCGTGTAGGTCAGGGAAGTACCGTCATCCTCGGTCGTGTAGTCCAGGGTGCGGTAGAGATCTGATCTCTCGCCGAGGAGGGCGGACCAGAGGGCTTCCTGGAAATAGAAGGGGTCGATCTCCCCGATGCTGGTGAAGCTGCTGGCCTGGCGGACAGCCAGAAGACTGCGGTAGTATTCGAGGTTGTCGAAGCGCTCCGGATCGGGCTCCAGGACCGCGTCCACTTCCGGGCGGCGCACTTCCGGCAGTTCGTCGGTGAGGAGCTGCTCTGCCAGCGGATTCGCGGCGTCGTAGACGATAGCGGCGGGGAGGGCGTAAGGATTCTCGTAGATGCGTTTGCCGTTGTGAGTGGCTCCGCCGTCAGAGGCGGCACCGTCAGCATCCGCGGCAGCCTCGCCGCTGCCCACCGGCACCAGTCCGCCCACCGGCCTGTCCGTGAGCACGTACCGGACGCCCAGGAGGGAATCCGCGGCAAGGACTGTCTGGTTGACGATCTGCATGCTGGCGCTCTCGCTCCGGTAACCGAGCCGGTCGAGAAAATCCATCTGCGCCGCGTCCATACAGGAAGTATAGGAGGCGATCCCTGCATAGCCGTAGGCGAGGGAGTCGCAGTAGTAGCTCGTGAGGTGGTCGCTGTCGTAGATCAGGCGGCCGCGGGTCTGGTTGATCCGATACCAGGCGGGGACGGCGTCGCCCTCCGCCGCTCCGGCAGAGCCATCGGCTGCATTCCCGGTCACTGCGTCTCCCGCCGTGCTGCCGTCCGATCCGTCCGCTGCTCCCGCTGCCGCCAGCGCCCGCACCTCTTCGATCTGGGCCTGCTGTTCGAGGGAGTAGTTGCGGAAGACGTAGGCGTCGTCGATGTGGTAGCGGTCCATGAGGAGGGCCGCGTGCACGTAGAGTTCACTGCAGGTGAGCAGGAGCGCTGCGGCGGCACAGAGGAGACGGGCTGCCTTGCTCCCGGGCTGTTTCGCGAGCTGGTTCCCGGGCTGTTTCGCGAGCTGTTCCCCGGAATGCTCCCCGGAATGTTCCCCGGAATGCTTCCCGGGAAGGTCTCCGGCGATCAGCACGTCGCGCCGCACATACAGATATGCGCAGACCGCGCAGGCGGTCATGAGGAGCAGGAGGGCGGTGTTCGGGGCGTAGTTGTAGCGCTCCGTGTCGAAGGGCACGCCCGGGTCGTTGAGGACCAGCAGGAGTACCGAGAAGAGTGCCGTCGCACCGAGAAGCTGGCCCGCGGAGGCGGGCGCTTTTTTTATGTCCGCGAAGAAGGAGGCGGCCAGGAAGAGGAGCGCGAAGCTGCCGATGAAGGCGAAGCGGTAGTTGTAGCTGCCTACTTTTTTCAGAAGAGAGAAAAGGAGGTAGAGGGGCTGCCAGGAGAAGGTCAGGGAGACGAAGACCAGGAGGGCGGCGCCGAGGACTTTTTCGCGGAGGGGGCGGGTGTGGGAGGCGAAGTAGCCGCCGCAGCCGACGATCGCGAGGCTGCCGCAGAAGAGCGCCGGGATGCCGTCCTCGTTCGCGTAGCCGATCACATAGCCGGAGACCGCGGAGAGCGGGCTCGTGCGGAAGAGGTCGAGGAGGAGCTGCAGGTCCAGGGAACCTTTGCCGGCGCGCATGTTCAGGATGGCGGGCAGGAAGAGGATGCAGCTGAGGAACACGCCGAGGAGCATGTAAAGCGCGCAGCGCAGCACCGGCACGACCAGGTCACGCACGGGGGAGACGCGCCCTTCGAGGGAGCAGGTGCGCAGAGCCGTCTCATAGAGGGCCCAGAAGGCGGCGAACATGCAGGCCATGCCCGCGCCGTACCAGCCGAAGAGGATCATGAGGCCGGTGGAGACGCCGAGCAGGAGGCCGCTGCCGCCGTGGACCGTCCGCCAGGTGCCGAGGAGCACGAGCGGGAGCATGTAGACGGCGTCCAGCCACATGATGTTGCTGCTCTGGAACAGGTTGTATTGCATGAATGCGTAGCCGAGGGAGAGCAGCACGGTGAACAGCGCGCCGGCGCGGTCCGAGAAGCGCGCCTGCACATAGTACGCGAAAGTGCCCGCCGCGAGCATCATCTTCAGCACGACGAGGAAGTCGAAGAAGGTGGGCATCTGCTCCTTCCGGAAGAACACGAGGAGCAGGTTGAGGGGCGAGGACAGGTAGTAGGCGTAGTTGCCGGCCATGCCGACGCCGAGCTGGGCAGAGAAGGTATAGGAGAGGGAGGCCCTGCCGTCCAGGACGTCCTTCAGGTACTGGAACAGGTCCATGTACTGGATCTTCGCGTCCATGCAGGCGAGGGACAGGTTGTCGAACGGGGCATACCCGAAGCGCCGGAAGAGCAGGAGCATGATCAGGCCGGTCAGGGCAGCAGAAAAGAGGCAGAGGCACAGGCGCCTGCCGATGGTCGTCCATTGTTTGCTGGTTGTTGTATTATTCGTATTCATGCCTCTATCATCTATGAAATCGGCGAAAAAGTCCAGATGATTTGCACTTTCGCAGGAGTGCGGGCATGCACGGAATAAATACATGGCACGGTTTATAAGAAAGCAAAAACTGTCTTGTAGAGTGGCGGGAAGAGAGTATAATTATATGAAGGTCGAAACAGGTTCACCACCACATGTATGGACAACGGACGACGCTGATATATATATATATTGTGATGACAGACGAAATATCACAGGAAAGAGGAACACCAATGAAACACAAGGTCCGTATCATCCGCAGCCTGTATCTCCTGCTTCTGGCGGCTGTCCTGATGGCAGGGCTCCTTGCACCCGCGGCGCAGGTGCAGGCGGCCTCCGGCGCGGACGGAACGATCACGGTACTTTATTATAATCGCAGCAAGACCGGTATGGACGGGGACGCGGTGCTGGTCCAGTCGGGCGGCAGGTATCTGCTCATGGATACGGGCTTCACCGACAACCGGAAGGATATCGCGAATTCCTCGGTCATCAAATATCTGAAATCGAAGGGGATCCATAACCTGGACCTCTATCTGTCCCATTATCACAATGACCACTATTTTCTCATGACGACGATCATGAAGGATCCCTATTTCACGATCGGGACGGTCTACCTGCCGAATGTGGACAGCCTGCTCCCCTATACGACGGAGGAGTACAAGAATGAGACCTGGTATAAGGATCTGACCAAGAACATCAGCGTGGGCAAGAGCTGGGAACAGCACTCCTACACGGAGATCCAGCAGACCATCAAGGAGAAAGGCCTGCACGCTGTGACCCTGTCCCAGGGCAGCACCTTCCAGGTGGGCGGTGCCAAGTGTGAAGTCATCTGGCAGCACCCGGAGGAAGTGCCCGGCAAGGCCCTCGATACACAGCGCAGTGCCGTGGCGCTGATCAACCGGTCCTCCCTGGTGACGCGTGTGACGATCGGCGGGGTCCGCTACCTGACGGCCGGCGATATCCACAAAGAAGTGGAGCGGGAGATGATCAAGAACGGTGTGGACCTCAAGGCCGACATCGTCAAGACCAACCACCACAGCTATACGACCAGCAATCTCAAAGAATACTACAAGGCCATCGACGCCGACTGGGCGTTCGGAACCGGCACCACCAACGAGAACATCCTGAACGTGATGAACGCCGTCGGGACCAACTATGTCAGCATGCAGCGCAACGGCGTGCTCACCTTCACGATCCGGGACGGGCAGGTCAGCATGTCCGGCGAGAAGAACCTGCAGACGGTGAAGGAGTCCTACAAGGACAGCGCCGGAAACATCTCCGAGCGGAGCTTCAGCTTCGACAAGGCGCAGCCGTATTTTGTCAAAGGGAAGATGCTTCCCGAGGGCAGCGTGGTCATCCAGCACGGCTGGAAGACGATGGGCGGGAAGAAATATTACTATTTCGACAACGTCCTGCAGAAGGGCATGACGGAGGTCGACGGAAAGCATTATTTCTTCGACACGGAGTCCGGCGCGATGCGCACCGGCTGGATCAAGGACGCGGAGGGCCGGTGGTTCATGGCCGGCAGCGACGGCGCCCTGAAGACCGGCTGGTACACGGAGTCCAAAAAAGTCAAGGTCTCTAAGAAGAAGTACAAGACCGTCAAGACGAAGTATTACCTGGATCCGGAGACCTTCGTGATGGCGACCGGCTTCACGGAGATCGACGGGAAGAAGTACTACTTCGACCCGCAGAGCGGCGCGATGGCGACGGGCACGAAGACCATCGACGGCCGGACCTACACCTTCGAGAGCACGGGCGAGATCCGCAGCGGATGGCGCAGCGTGAAGAAGAGGGTGAAGATCTCCAGGAAGAAGTATAAGACGGTCACGACCTGGTACTACTACCTGCCGGAGGACGGACAGGCGGCCAGGGGATATCTGGAGCTCGAAGGGAAATTCTATTACTTCGCGCAGAAGGACGGCGCGATGCAGACCGGCTGGATCACGGACACCACGGATCCGGCGCAGGAGCGGGTGTACTATGCCGGGACGGACGGCGTTCTCGCGACGGGCTGGAAGACGATCAGCGGCAAGGAATACTACTTCTATCCGGACGCGCACAAGCAGCTCGAGGGCAGAGCCGTCGTGGAAGGCGGTGAATGCGTCTTCGGCAAGGACGGCGTGCTGCTGGCGCGTGTGTACGGGAGCCTGGCGGAAGTACCTGCGACCGTGAACGGATATGTCGGCGTCGGCGACGCGCTCTACTATGTGAAGGCAGGCGTGCCGCAGACCGGCTGGCAGACGATCGAAAAGAAGAAGCACTACTTCGACCCCGCGGACAGCGGCGCGATGGCGAGAGGCCGGTTCGTGATCGAAGGGAAGGCTTACTGGTTCGACCCCGCGGATGGGATCCTGCACACGAACGGCTGGTTCACTTCTCCGGAAGGACAGAAGTACAGCGCGGACAAGAACGGCGTGCTCCGCAGCGGCTGGTACGAGCAGAAGGTCAGCAAGAAGGTCAAGAAAAAGTATTACCTGGATCCCGCGACGAATGCCGCCGCGATGGGCGTGACGGAGATCGGCGGGAAGAGATATTTCTTCGACGAGAAGACCGGCGAGCTGAAGAAGAGTGCGTGGTGCAAGACCACGGAGGGCACCTGGTACCGGACCGACGGAAGCGGCGTGCTGAAGACCGACTGGTATAAGGAATCCAAGCGGGTCAAGATCAAAAAGAAGAAGTACAAGACCGTGACCACCTGGTATTATCTGGACCGCGAGAGCGGAGAGATGGCGACCGGCTTCCGCGAGATCGACGGGAAGTACTACTACTTCGACGAGACGAACGGTGCGATGGCGACGGGCACGAAGACGATCGACGGTGTGCAGTACACCTTCGCGAGCAGCGGCGCGCTGCAGGGCGAGCCGCCGGCAGAAGTGAATCCGGCGCTGGCCATGGAGCCGGTGACGGAGACGACGACGGAGACCGTGACAGAGACCGTCACAGAGGCGGCCACGGTGACGACTACCGAAGCAGCCACCGTGACGACCACGGAGGCGGCGGCGGTGACCACGACGCAGCCTGCGGAGGAGACGGATAAGGCAGCAGAGACTGCCGCGGAGCCGTCGACACAGGGCACGACAGAGGTACCTGCCGGAGCCGATGAAGGGAACGCAGGAGAATAGAACAGCCCCGACAGAGTGAGATCTGCAGGAGTGAAGACGCAGCGGAGAGCCGGTCCCGGTTCTCCGCTGTTTTTTAACGAATTTTCCGAAAACCGGTTTTTTCGCGGTATTCGTGTGGAACATCGCCGGACGCCTCTTGCATCCTCGGAAATGAGGAATATAATTAGAAATGGAATGAAATGGTTCCACTCCGGCAGAAGAGAAAGGGGACCGGACAGCATTTCAAATATAAAGCGGAAGGTGTGGACAAGGTGAGTATTTGCAGGAGAAGATATGGACATTCGGAAACTGTCAGAGGTCATTTCCGGCGGGGTCTGACCGCATGCGTGACCATTGCGCTGCTGCTGGTATCGATCTGCCTGCCCCTGCTGGATACAGAAGCGGCGGACAGCCCGGACGGCAGGATCATCGCGATCGATTACGGCAACACCGGCATGTCGGGCGACGCGGTGCTCGTGGAGTCGAAGGGGCAGTATATCCTGATGGACACGGGATATGCCGAGAAGGACAGGGACATTCACGACACGAAGGTCATCCGCTACCTGAAGGACCACGGGATCCGGGACCTGGATCTCTACCTGTCCCATTACCACAACGACCACTACTACCTCATGACGACCATCTTGCAGGACCCGTTCTTCCACGTGGGGACCGTCTATCTTCCGGATGTCACGGACCTGCTGCAGTACGGCGGCCCGGGCTATGCAGGGAAGAAATGGTATGACTACTTCACCAAGAACCTCTGCCTTGTGAAGCCCAGCTGGGAGGCGCACTCCTACACCGAGATCATGCAGGTGCTGGAGGAGACCGGGATTCCCTGCGTCACGCTGACCAAGGGTTCCGTCTTTCATGTGGGGGATGCGTCCTTCGAGGTGATCTGGCAGAGGACGGACGGAAGCCCTTCCGGCAACTACAGGCAGGCGGCGACCGGGCTGATCAACAATTCTTCCCTGGTGACCCGGGTGACGATCGGCGGTCTGCGGTATCTCACGGCCGGCGACATCGAGAAGCCGGTGGAAGAGGACATGCTGGCTGCCGGGGTGGACCTTCGCGCCGACATCGTCAAGACCAACCACCACAGCGGGGACACCAGCAATATCGAGGCCTACTACCGCGCCGTGCGGCCGACCTGGATCTTCGGCACCGGCCACGACTCGGCGAGGTGCAGAAAGCGCGCCCATGAGGTGAGCGCCAACTATGCCAATGTGAAGAACAACGGCACGATCACGTTCACCATCGCCGACGGCGGCATCACCATGGAGGCGGAGCGCAGCGTCGTGACTTCCGACGTCGAATACAAAGACGCGGCCGGGGCCAGGCACACGAAGAAGATGCAGTTCGCCTCCGGACAGGAGCAGTTCTTCCTCGCAAAGATGCTGCCCGCCGGGGCCCGCTACTGCGAGTACGGCTGGAAGACCATCGCCGGGAAGAAATATCTGTTCACGGACGACGGCGACCCTGTCTACGGCCTCTATACCCTGAAAGGCAAGACTTATTATTTCGATCCCCAGACCGGCATCCTCCAGACCGGCTGGTTCCGGAATGCGGACGGCGGCTGGCTTCACGCCGGCAGCGACGGCGTCCTGAAGAGCGGCTGGGACAGGGAGTCGATGAGAATCAGGATCTCGAAGAGGAAGTATAAGACCGTCACGACGACCTACTACCTGGATCCGGAGACCTTCGTGATGGCGACCGGCTTCACGGAGATCGGCGGAAAGAAGTACTATTTCGACCCGCAGAGCGGCGCGATGGCGACGGGCACGAAGACCATCGACGGCCAGACCTACACCTTCGAGAGCACGGGCGAGATCCGCAGCGGCTGGCACAGCGTGAAGAAGAGGGTGAAGATCGCGCGCCGGAAATATAAGACCGTGACGACCTGGTACTACTACCTGCCGGAGAACGGCCAGGCGGCCAGGGGGTACCTGGAGATCGAAGGGAAATTCTATTACTTCGCGCAGAAGGATGGCGCGATGCAGACCGGCTGGATCACGGACGGCAGCGATCCGGCGGACAGGCGCGTGTACTATGGCCAGCCGGACGGCGCTCTCGTGACGGGCTGGCAGACGATCGGCGGCAAGGAGTACTACTTCTATCCGGACGCGCACAAGCAGCTCGAGGGCAGAGCCGTCGTGGAAGGCGGCGAATGCGTCTTCGGCAAGGACGGCGTGCTGCTGGCACGTGTGTACGGAAGCCTGGCGGAAGTGCCTGCGACCGTGAACGGATACGTCGGCGTCGGCGACGCGCTCTACTATGTGAAGGCGGGCGTGCCGCAGACCGGCTGGCAGACCATCGGCGGCAGGAGACAGTATTTCGACCCTGCTGACAGCGGCGCGATGGCGAGAGGCCGGTCCGTGATCGAAGGGAAGGCTTACTGGTTCGACCCCGCGGATGGGATCCTGCACACGAACGGCTGGGTCACCTCGCCGGAGGGGGGAAAGTACAGCGCGGACAGCAGCGGCGTCCTCCGAAGCGGCTGGTATGAGCAGAAGGTCAGCAGGAAGGTCAGGAAGAAATACTACCTGGATCCCGCGACGAATGCCGCGGCGACGGGCGTGACGGAGATCGGCGGGAAGAGATATTTCTTCGACGAGAAGACCGGGGAACTGAAGAAGAACGCGTGGTGCAGGACCGCGGCGGGCGCCTGGTACCGGACCGACGGAAGCGGCGTGCTGAAGACCGACTGGTACAAGGAGTCGAAGCGGATCAGGATCAGGAAGAGAAGGTACAGGACCGAGACCACCTGGTACTATCTGGACCGCGAGAGCGGGGAGATGGCGACCGGTTTCCGCGAGATCGACGGGAAGTATTATTACTTCGATAAGACGAGCGGCGCGATGGCGACGGGCGCGAAGACGATCGACGGTGTGAAGTACACCTTTGCGGCTGGCGGGGCTCTGCAGGGCGATCCGCCGGCAAGTGTGAGGCCGGTACTGGCGATGGAGCCGGTGACGGAGGCGACGACGGAGACCATCACGGAGACCGTGACGGAGACCGCCGCAGAGACGGTCACAGAGGCGGCCGCGGTGACGACTGCCGAAGCAGCCACCGTGACGACCACGGAGGCTGCGGCGGTGACCACGACGCAGCCCGCGGCGGAGCGGGAGACGGAGCAGGCGGCGGAATCTGCCGCCGGGCCGTCGACACAGGGCACGACGGAAGCGCCGGCGGCGCAGAAGAGCGCGGAAGAGACGCCTTCAGAAGCTGCGACAGGGGAATGATGCATGAAAGAACGGCAGGCAGCGGTTCAGCCGAACCGCGCCTGCCGTCTGATCTCTCTGGGCGTGTTTCCGTACGTCTCGCGGAACATACGGAGGAAGAGCTTGTAGTTGGTGAAGCCGTGGCGCTCGGCGATGGCCATGACCGGATCGTCTGTCGTGCAGAGATCGTGGTGGATGTGGGCGATGCGCACGTGCTGGAGATGCTGGGTGTAGGGGATACCGAAGGTCTTGCGGAACATCCTGCTGAAGTACTCGGGGCTGAGACCGAAGTGCCCGGCGATCGTGTCGAGCGTGAGCGGCTCCCGGTAGTGATCGCTGATATAGCGGGCGATCTCCCAGACGCGCCGCTGGGCGCGGTCCGTCTCGGGGAAGCTCCCGGCAGTGCCTGCCGCAGGGCTGCCGCTGCCCGCATGTTCGGGAACGGAAGGCGAAGCGGTATCCGGTACCGTGAAATCCGAGATCAGGTGGTAGAGCACGTCCAGGACCAGCGAGCGGCTCTTGATCTGGTAACCGCGGGGCTGCTGGATGTAGAGGGGGACCAGCTCCCGGAGGAGGTGCCGGATCTCCATATAGGAGGCGAGCGTCTCGTGGGTGAGGTCGTAGCGGCTGCAGACGATGCGGAAGTCCCGCCGGCCGCCCATCAGGGAGCGGATGAAGTTCTCGCTGATCCGGATCACGATCTGCATGTAGCTCTTCTCGCAGTGGGACTCATGGATCCGCCCGCTGTCGATCACGATCAGGTCGCCGGTCACGAGGTGGAAGGTCTGTCCGTCCAGCAGGATCTCGGCGCTGCCGTTGAGCAGGTAGATGATCTCGAGGTTGTCGTGCCAGTGCACGGGCAGGACACGGCCGGTGGTGCGGTATTCGACGGAGATGTCTTCGGTTGCCATAGGATAGTTCTGCTGATAGATCCCTTCCGCCATGCGAAACTCCTTTCTGCGAAGACTTTGCATTATGATATGCCAGAAATCCGCAAAAAGCAACGAATCTTTTGCCGTATGGAACATGACGGCGGGGCGTGTTAGAATCAAAAGGAATGGAAACGGAATGGCGCGGGGAGCGGCCGTTCCCGGGGAGAACAATCCTATGGCGCTCGCAGCGGATCTTATCTATACCCTGCTCACGGCATTTCTGTACCTGTCCGCGGCACTGGTCTTTCGAAATCCCGGCGCGTCGTCGTCCGTCCGGTGGGTGGAGACGATCGGCCTGCCGGGCTATCTTGCGATGCTTGGGGCGGTCTTTCTGCTGCTCTGCGGGATCCGGGCAGTCACGGGGTGGCTCCGCGGACCGGCGGCAGGCAGGACGGCCGGAGACCTTCTGCTGATTCCCGCGGCCGCGGCTTTCGGCGCGGCCTGCGTGTGGGACTGCCGCCGCGAGATGCCCGCCGGGGAGATGCTGTATGTGACTGCCGGCGTCATCGCTGTGCTGGGATTCTTCTTCTATGGCGCGCTGAAGAGACACCCGGAGCTGTTCGCGCCCCGGAAGCAGCGGATGGGGTACAGGGCAGCTGCGGCAGCCGTCTGCGCGCCGGCGGTCTTCGGGGCGGCTTTCTACGCGTATCACACGGTCCTGCGCTACAGGGTCTTCTCGGCGTCCTGTTTCGACTTCGGGATCTTCGCGCAGATGTTCGAGTACATGGCGAGGACGGGGATGCCGCTCACGACCTGCGAGAGGGGGACGCTCCTGTCGCATTTCTACGTCCACTTCTCCCCCACCTATTACGTGCTCCTGCCGTTTTATATGCTGCACCGGTCCCCGGAGACGCTCCTGGTGCTGCAGTCCGCGGCCGTCTTCGCCTCCGTGGTGCCGCTGCTGCTGATCTGCAGGCAGCTGCGCCTGAAGCCCGCCGCCGCGTGGGGAATCTGCCTTGTCTACCTGGTCGATCCGGCGCTGCAGCAGCCGCTGTTCTACGATTTTCACGAGAACAAGTTCCTGCCGCTGTTCCTGCTTTTCTTCATCTGTTTCTTCCTCGCGGGGAAGAGGAAGCGGATGTGGGTCTTCCTGCTCCTCACGCTGGGGATCAAGGAGGACGCGGCCATCTTCGTGATGTGCTTCGCCATCTATGTGCTGGCGACCGGCGCGGCGGATCTGCGGGAGGATGCCGCGGAAGCCGGAAAGATGCGACGGCAGGCCGCGGAGGTGCTCCTGCTGGCGGCCGCCTGGTTCCTGGGGGCGGTCTCCTTCCTGCAGTGGAAGGGGTACGGGCTGATGGAAGGCCATTACTCCATGTACTATCTGCCCGGGGAGGGAGGACTCCTGAGCCTGGCCCGGAACATCGCGATGGATCCGGCCTTCTTCATCCGGAACGTGTTCGACGCGGACAATGTCCCTTACATCGTGTACACGCTCGGCGCGCTGCTGTTCGCGCCGCTGATCGTGAAGGACCTGCGGAGGCTGATCCTGGCGGTGCCCTACCTGGCGCTCGGACTCATGACGACCTATCCGTACCAGCACGACATCGGCTACCAGTACACCTACGGGCCGACGACGCTGCTCTTCCTCCTGCTGATCCTGAACGTGCGGGAATGGGAAGCCTTCGCGAAGACGGTCCTGTGCACGACCTGCGTCTGCGCGGGGATCCTGTTGTCGTACACGTACCGGGGGCACGGATACGTGCACTACGCGTGGGCCTATGAGGCGAACGGCGCCCGGTACGCGCAGATGGAGCAGGTGCTCGCGGAGATCCCGCGGGATGCGTCCGTGACGGCGGAGACCTTCCTCCTGCCGCATCTGACGGACATCCCGGAGCTGTACATGTACCAGGACAGCGACACGCCGCGGGAGACGGAGTACTACGTGCTGCCGACCGGGACGGAGCACAGGTTCTTCCTGCAGTATGAGGAACTCGGGTACAGGCTGGAGCGGGAGGAGAGCGGGATCTCCGTATTCCGGAAGGAAGCGCTGCACTGAGAGACTGCAGCTGCATAACAGCAAGGAAAAAGCGGCACTGCCGTGCGCACCGGGGATACCGGGACACGCAGCAGTGCCGCGATTGCATTTTGTGTGAGGCGGGCAGATCCGCCGGTCATTCAAACGGTTTTCAGCCGATCATCTCCGCGATCTTCTCCACGAAGGCGTCGAGGGCGGCCTCGTCGTGCAGGGCGCTCTTGATCGTGAGGGTGTCCTCGAGGACCGTGCAGTTCTTGAGGGCTTCGAGGTGCGCGCGCATGAGCTTGCCCGCGACAGGGGCCCAGGAGCCGTTCTCCGCGAGGGCGAAGCGGCGGTTCTTCACGCCGAGGGCCTCGAGATCGTGCAGGAGGGCCTCCACCGGCGGATACAGACCGTTGTTGTAGGTGGGGCTGAAGAGCACGATGTTGGCGCAGCGCCAGATCTCGCTGACGAGATAGGAGACATGGGTCTCGGAGACGTCGTATACGAAGACCTTCCGGCCGGTGCGGGCGCGGAGACGGGCGGCGCAGGCCTCTGCGGCGCTGGCGGTGTGTCCGTAGAGGGAACCGTAGATGAGCACGATGTCGTCCTCCTCCGCGGTGTAGGTGCTCCAGAGCTGGTACTTCTCGAGGAGAACGCCGAGATCCTTCCTCCAGACGGGGCCGTGGAGAGAGAAGATGTTCTCGATCTCGAGCCCCGCCGCCTTCTTCAGGACGGCCTGGACCTGCTGGCCGTACTTGCCGACGATGTTGGCGTAGTAGCGGCGCGCGTCCGCGAGATATTCCTTCTCGTAGTCGTGCTCATCCATGAAGATGCCGCCGTCGACGGCGCCGAAGGTGCCGAAGGCGTCCGCGGAGAAGAGGGACTTTGTGGCGGTGTCGTAGGCCATCATGACTTCCGGCCAGTGGACCATGGGGGCGGCCACGAAGCGGAAGGTGTGGCTGCCGGTCTCCAGCATCTCGCCTTCCTTGACGACCTTGCGGGGCAGGGCCTTCAGCTCCGGGAAGAACTGGTCCATGAAGGTGAAGGTCTTCATGCCGCCGATCAGAGTGGCGCCGGGATACAGCTTCGCGACGGTGGCCAGCGTGGCGCAGTGGTCGGGCTCCATGTGCAGGACGACGATATAGTCGAGCGCGCGCCCGGCGAGGGCGGCGGCGAGATTCTCCAGGAACTGGTCGGAGACGGAGATGTCCGCGGTGTCGAAGAGCACGGTCTTCTCATCCGTCACGAGATAGCTGTTGTAGGAGACCCCGTGGGTCAGCGGGAAGAGATTCTCAAAGCGGGAAATGCGGCGGTCGCTGGCGCCGATCCAGAACGTATCCGCGGCCACCTGTCTGTAATTCTGCATGTGTGTGAACTCCTTTCTTGGAGAGAACCGTTAGGATTTACCATCCTTTATTATACCTTGACAGGTCAAAGATACAAGAAAAAACGCAAACTCCCCGCATCTGTGCTAATATAGTAGTACTGAGAGCCGCACAATGTGCGCGGCGGAGAAACATCGGAACGCCGTACACTCAATTCATACCAGGGACAGGAGATCCAATATGAGAAAAACAAAGATCATCTGCACCATAGGACCGGCAAGCGACAGCGAGGAGATGCTCACGAAACTGATCGAGGCGGGCATGAATGTGGCGCGCTTCAATTTTTCCCACGGGACACATGAGGAACATGAGGCCAAGTTCCGGAGGCTCGTCCGGATCCGCCGGGAGATGAACGTCCCGGTCGCGACCCTGCTCGACACGCGGGGACCGGAGATCCGCCTGCGGGACTTCGAGGGAGGCCGCGTCACGCTCGAGCGCGGCAGCACTTTTACACTGACGACGGAGGACATCCTCGGTAATGCCGAGCGGGCTTCCGTCACCTATAAAGACATCACGAAGGACGTGGACGTCGGCGGCGGGATCCTGATCGACGACGGCCTGATCGAGCTGCGGGTGGACGATAAGACGGAGACGGACCTGGTCTGCACGGTGCTCAACGGCGGCCCGGTCTCGAACCACAAAGGCGTGAACATTCCCGGCGCGGACCTGTCGATGCCGTTCATCAGCGAGCAGGACCGGTCGGATATCGTGTTCGGCTGCGAGATGGGATATGACTATATCGCCGCCTCCTTCACGAGGACCGCGGAGGACATCCGGCAGCTGCGCAGGCTGATCTCGGACAACGGCGGCAAGATGAAGATCATCGCCAAGATCGAGAGCGTGCAGGGCGTGCGCAACATCGGCGAGATCCTGGATGCCGCGGACGGCGTCATGGTCGCGAGAGGCGACCTGGGCGTGGAAGTGCCGATGGAAGAGGTGCCGATCCTGCAGAAACAGATCATCCGGGAGGCGGACGCGAAGGGCAAGATCGTCGTCACCGCGACGCAGATGCTCGACTCCATGATGAAGAATCCCCGCCCCACCCGCGCGGAGACGACGGACGTCGCCAACGCGATCTATGACGGGACGACCGCCATCATGCTCTCCGGCGAGACGGCGAGCGGCGCATTCCCCGAGCGGGCCGTGCAGACGATGGCCAGGATCGCGGAGCGCGCGGAGCAGGAGATCGACTATCGGAAGATGATGGAGATCCGCGACACGGGGGACAAGGCGGACATCACGACGGCGATCTCGCACGCAGCCTGCACCGTGGCCGAGGACGTCAAGGCGACCGCGATCATCACGGTCACGATCTCGGGATTCACGGCCAGGAGCCTGAGCTCCTTCAAGCCGGGATGTCCCATCGTCGCGTGCAGCATCAGCGCGCGCACGGCATGCCAGATGAACCTGCTGTTCGACGTGCAGCCGCTGATCATCCCGCAGGAGGACAAGGCGGACATGCTCTTCGACTCCGCGATCAGCGCCGCGAAGAAGGCAGGCTATGTGAAGAAGGGCGACAACGTCGTGCTGACGGCCGGTGTCCCGCTGGGCGTCGCCGGCAACACGAACATGATCCGCGTCACTGAAGTGGAATGAAACAGGAGTGAGATGGGAGAGAACAGGATCTTCTGCCTGATGGGCAAGAGCGCCGCCGGCAAGGACACGCTCTATCAGCGCCTGCTGGCAGATCACAGTCTCGGACTGCGGCCGGTGATCCCCTGCACGACCCGCCCGATGCGGGAGGGGGAGCAGGACGGAAGGGAATATTTCTTCCGGACGGCCGCGCAGTTTGAGGAGGCAAGACAGCAGGGGCGCGTGATCGAGTCCCGCTGCTACCAGACGGTGCACGGGCCGTGGATCTACTACACGGCGGACGACGGGCAGATCGACCTGGAGGCGGGAAGCACGCTGCTGATCGGGACCCCGGAGTCCTGCGCTGCGCTCCGCAGGCATTTCGGGGCACAGGCGGTCGTGCCGCTCTGTATCCATGTGGAGGACGGCGAGCGGCTGGAACGGGCCCTCCGCAGGGAGCGTGCCCAGAAGACGCCGAAATACGCGGAGATGTGCAGGCGTTTTCTGGCGGATGAGAAGGATTTCGCGCCGGACAGGCTCGCGGAGGCGGGCGTGACGCGGCAGTTTGAGAACATCGACGAAGAACAGTGCCTCGAGGAGCTGCGCAGGGCGATCGCGGGAGAGGACTGACAGGTTACGGAGGAGGCCCCGGTTTTGGCATTCGGAGAGATTATCGGACAGGAGACGGTCATACAGCATCTGCAGAACGCGCTGCGGACCGGGAGCGTCTCCCACGCCTATATTCTCAGCGGCGGCCGCGGAAGCGGCCGGAAGATGCTGGCGCAGTCCTTCGCGGCGGCGCTGCTCTGCCAGGACCCGGCGGTCGGAGAGGACGGCACCTATGAGGCCTGCGGGAAGTGCCTGTCCTGCCTGCAGGCGCAGAGCGGCAATCACCCGGACATCCTGACCCTGGAGAGGGAGAAGGCGGGCTCCATCGGCGTCGGCGAGATCCGCCGGCTCCGCGCGGACATGCAGATCGTGCCCTACAGCAGTGAGCACAAGATCTACATCGTGCCGGACGCGGAGCGCATGACCCAGCAGGCGCAGAACGCGCTCCTCAAGACGCTGGAGGAACCGCCGTCCTACGGCGTGCTGCTCCTCCTCGCGGACGGCGTCACGGCCTTCCTGCCGACGGTCCTGAGCCGCTGCATCACGCTGCAGCTGCGGCCGGTCTCCGCGCAGGCGATCGAGCAGCTGCTGACCAGCCGCTATGACACGCCGCCGGAGAAGGCGCGGATGTGCGCCAGGTTCGCGGGAGGTCTTCCGGGCAAGGCGATCCGCCTGTCGGAGAGCGAGGAATTCGCCGCCGTGCGGGACAGGACCGTGGGACTGCTGCGGAGGATCGAACAGGCGGATGCCCATGAGATCGCGGAATCGGCCCGGGAGAGCGCCGCGGGAGGCGAGACGGACAACGTGCTCGACTTCACGGACAGCTGGTTCCGGGACATCCTGGTGTACAAGAGCACGGGCGATGAGGGCCGCTTGATTTTCCCTGAGGAAATACAGTATATTAAAGACGCTGCAGATATGCTGTCCTACGGCTCGCTGCAGCGCGTCGCGCGTGCCCGGGAGACCGCGGGCAGGCGCCTGAAAGCAAATGTCAATACCGAACTGGTGCTGGAGATGCTCTTTCTGCAGATCCGGCAGGCCTGCGCCGCGGACAGGCGCAGGACCCGGAATCGGACGAACGGGTGAGATACATGGATTTTGAGAGAGAGAACGAATTGACCGCCGTCTTTACGGAAGAGAAAATGTCCGTGGAAGAGAAAATGTCCGTGGAGGAGGAAGTGACCGTGGAGGAGATCGCGGTGGCCGCCTTGGAGGAGATCCCTGCGGAGGGAGAAGCGCCTGCGGCGGAGGCTCCTGCGGAGGAAGCA
>DFIR01000020.1:1309-20518 GCA_002372815.1 Lachnospiraceae bacterium UBA3692 | reverse complement strand
GCGGAGGAAGCAGAAGCTCCGGAGGAGGAAGCCCCTGCGGAGGAGGAAACGCCCGCAGAGGAAGCAGAAGCGCCGGAGGAGGAGAAGGACCGTCCGGAGGCGGGCAGCCGCGGACGGGACAGCCGCGTGCGCGTGATCGGCGTGCGGTTCCGGGGCGCCGGGAAGATCTACTACTTCGATCCCGGGGACCTGGAGATCCCCCGCTGCGCGCATGTGATCGTGGATACGGTGCGCGGTGTGGAGTACGGCTATGCCTGCGGCACGATCATGGAAGTGCCGAAGAAGAAGGTGAACCAGCCGCTTCGGAAGGTGCTCCGCCTCGCGACGGAGGACGACCGCGAGCGCAACATCGTGAACCGGAGCAAGGAGAAGTCCGCGATCCAGATCTGCAGACAGAAGATCGCCGCGAGAGGGCTGGAGATGAAGCTCATCGACGCGGAGTACACCTTCGACAACAGCAAGATCCTGTTCTATTTCACGGCGGACGGGCGCGTGGACTTCCGGGAGCTGGTCAAGGACCTGGCGAGCGTCTTCCACACGAGGATCGAGCTGCGGCAGATCGGCGTGCGCGACGAGACGCGGATCCTGGGCGGCTACGGCATCTGCGGGCGGCCCCTGTGCTGCCACACCTGGCTGTCGGATTTCGTCCCGGTCTCGATCAAGATGGCGAAGGAACAGAACCTGTCCCTCAACCCCGGCAAGATCTCCGGGGTCTGCGGCAGGCTGATGTGCTGCCTGAAGAATGAGGCGGACACATATGAGGAACTGAACAAGAATCTCCCCAGGCCGGGCGACGAGGTCGAAGGCCGCGACGGCCTGCAGGGACAGGTCGAGAGCGTCAATATCCTGCGGCAGACCGTCCGGATCCTCGTGGAAGTGGACGACGAGAAGGAGTACCACGAGTACGGCGTCGAGGACATCACGATCCTGCGCCGCCGCAGAAAAGGCCAGCGGCGCACTGCGCCTGAGAGCGAGGGAAACCGGCAGGAGAAGCAGGAGAACAGCCGCGGCGCGCAGCACGGCCACGGCAGGTCCGGCTCTCACGGCGGTGACGGCGCGCAGGCCCATGGGGCACAGGGACACGGCGGACGCGGAGCACAGCAGCCGGCCGCGGGCGGCGAAGGCGATGCGGCGCAGCAGAAGCCGAAGAGCAGCAGGCCGAGACAGCGCCGGCACAGAAAGAAAGAGGCGCAGGAGCAGTGAGCGGACCGCTTGGGACAGAAGTACAGACGGTGGACCTGATGCGCGGCGGACTGCAGCTGCTGCAGGATCCCGCCGGATTCTGCTTCGGGATCGACGCCGTCCTGCTGACGGGCTTTGTGGATCCCGCGAGCACCGGGAGACTTCTGGATCTGGGCACGGGGACCGGCGTCATACCGATCCTCCTCACAGAGAAAACAAAATGCACCTATCTAGCCGGCCTGGAGATCCACGCGCCGAGCGCGCGGCTGGCACAGGAGAGCGTGCGCAGGAACGGACTCACGGACCGCGTGGAGATCGTGGAAGGCGATATCCGGGAAGCAGGCGAGATCTTTGCGGCTGCTTCCTTTGACGTTATCACGAGCAATCCGCCGTATTTTGCCGCGGGCAAGGGAAGATATGACCCGGCGGACCCGCGGGCGGCGGCGAGGCACGAGATCCTGTGTACTTTTTCGGATGTCTCCCGTGCGGCGGCCAGGCTCCTGAAGAGAGGCGGGCACTTCTATCTGGTGCACCGGCCGGAGAGGCTGCCGGAGCTGCTCGGAACGCTCTGCGCGGACGGGCTCGAGCCCAAGCGCCTGCGGATGGTCCAGCCGTTCCGGGAGAGCGCGCCGAACATGGTGCTGATCGACTGTGTGCGCGGTGCCAGGCCGTCCATGAAGACGGAGCCCGCGCTGATCATCTACGAGGCACCGGGCATCTACACGGAGGAAGTACTTCGGATCTACGGTATGGAAACGACGGAGGGACATGGATAACAGCAGACCGGGAACACTGTATCTCTGCGCGACGCCGATCGGCAACCTGGGAGATATCACGGCGCGAGTGCTGGAGACACTGGAGAAGGCGGACCTGATCGCCGCGGAGGACACGCGCAACACGATGCGCCTCCTGAACCACTTCGGCATCCGCAGGCCGCTGACCAGCTACCACGAGCACAACAAATATGAGAAGGCGGAGGAACTCCTGCAGCATCTGCGCAGGGGCGGGAGCATCGCCCTGGTGACCGACGCGGGCACGCCCGCGATCTCCGATCCGGGGGAGGTCCTCGCCGCGCTGTGCCTGGAGGAAGGGATCCCCGTCACGTCGCTGCCCGGCGCGTGTGCGCTCATCACCGCGCTGACGATGTCCGGCATGTCCGCGAGAAGGTTCTGCTTCGAGGGCTTCCTGCCGCAGGAGAAGAAAGAGCGCAGGCATATCCTGGACCAGCTGCGGGAGGAGGAGCGCACGATGATCCTCTACGAGGCGCCCCACAGGCTGCGGGAGACCCTCGCGGTCCTGGAGGAGACGCTGGGAGGCAGCCGCCGGATCACCCTCTGCAGGGAACTGACGAAGCTCCACGAGGAGGCGATCCCCACGACGCTGGAAGGCGCGGCCTCACTGTACACCGAAAAGGATCCCCGCGGGGAATATGTGCTCGTGATCGCCGGGAGAGACCCGGAGGAGAAGCAGCGCGCGTCGGAGGCCTCCTACCGGGAGATGGATCTCGAGGCGCACATGGCGCTCTACGAGGGGCAGGGCCTCAGCCGCAAAGAGGCGATGCGCAGGGTCGCGGCGGACCGCGGACTGCGGCGCAGGGACGTCTACCAGGCACTCCTTCAGGCGGGAGAGACGGATGGCAGTTTATGTGATCAGTGACATACACGGTGCGCTGGCCGCCCTTCAGAAGCTGCTGAAGAAGGCCCGCATCGACCTGGCGGGAGGGGACGAGCTCTTCCTTCTGGGGGACTACATCGACTGGGGCGTCCGGTCCATGGAGACGCTCCTGTTCGTGATGCGGCTCACGCAGGGGGAGACCGCGGAGCACGTGCACTGCCTGCTCGGCAACCACGAGGAGATGTTCCTGCACACGATCCGGGAGCACCGGGTGTGCCCGGAGGACCGGAAGGAGACGATCCTCTCCTCCGCCATGATGAACTGGGTGCACACGAACAGTGGGATCCGGACCTGGATGGCGTATCTGGATATGGAGGAGGCGCAGCGCGAGGAGATCGCGGCCTGGCTGGAGGCGCTGCCGCTCAGCGCGGAGGCGGTCCTGCCGGACGGGCGGGTCTATCTGATGGGACATGCGTATCCTTATTTTCCCGACATGGATCACTTTCCGGAGGATGCGGAGCGGGAGAGACAGGACGCGGTGTGGCGCAGGCTCCTCCTGCGGGAGGACCCGTTCGCGGACTACCGCGGCGCCCGGAAGTATGAGGCCTTCATCTGCGGGCACACGATCTCGGCGCGCTATCACGAGGAGGCGCGGGGGGACCGGCAGTTCAAGGGACGCAGGCCCCGCCTGAGGAGGCACAACACCGTTTTCTTCGGGGAACGGTTCATCGATATCGACTGCGGGGCGAAGCTTCTGGACGTGCGGGACCATGCGGACCCGCGGGTGCGCGAAGCGGCGGAGAAGGCCAGGCTGGCCTGCCTGCGGCTGGACGACGGCAAGGTTTTCTATGCGGACTGAGGAGATGACGGATATGGAGAAAGAGAGAGAAACTCTGGAGACATCCTTCACGGGACAGGACAGGCGTCCTGAGAAGGCCGAGATCGCGGCCTTCATCTCCGGCCTGTCTCATGATCTGCGCGTGCCGATGAATGCGATCACCGGCTACGTGATGCTGCTCATGAAGAACGCGCAGGATCCGGAGCGTGTGGCGGAGTACGCCCACAAGATCAGCCTTTCCTGCCAGGACGTGCTCACGGTGGTCGACCAGGCGGTGGACGTCGCCACGCCTGCGGAGGAGATCCCGGCGCCGGAGCAGGAGGAGTTCGCGATGGTCGATTTTCTCGCGGAAGTGGGGAGGGCCATCCAGCCGTTCATGGAGATGCACGGCGTGCAGTACACGCTGGAGACCTCCGGCCTGGAGCACGACGTGTTCCGCGGGGATCGCCGGAGCATCGGCAGGATCCTCCACAACCTGCTCTCCGGGGCTGCCAGGAACACCCAGGAAGGCGGGGTGGTGACGCTGCGGGTGAGCGGACGGCCGGGACAGGACGGCCGGTCGACCTTCCTGACCTTTGAGATCGAGGACACGAGCGAGGGCATGAGCCCGGAGGTCCTCAAGCGGATGCTGAGCAGCACGGACCCGGCAAGGGCGGCTGCGCAGGACCGCAACGCCATGCAGAACTTCAGCATGAACCTCGCTGCGACGAGACGGCTCGTGGAGCGCGCCGGAGGGACGATCTCCGTGCAGAGCACGCCCGGCATCGGCACGACGGTCAGCGTGGGCCTGCGGCTCGAGGACGTGCACACGATCGAGGACGATTTCTGGATCCGGAAAGGGATCCGGAAGGCCCTCTTCGCCGGCGCGAACATGGAGGAAGGCGCCAGGATCAGCGCGCTTCTGGGACGCGCGGGGGTGCAGACGGAGTACGTCTCCTGCGGGACCAGCATGCTGCAGATGGTCCGCAGCGCCCATATGGAAGGCATGCCGTACGATCTGGTGCTCCTGGATGAGAACCTGCAGGACATGACCGGCATCGAGGCGCTGTCGCAGGTGCGGGCGCTCACGTGGGCGGACATCGGCAAGGTGATCCTCATGCACACGCCGGACAGGGTGCCGCACGAGGAGGAGTCCTCCGGCGCCGCCATCATGCCGCGCCCGTTCTACCTCTCGATGCTGCGGGGACTGCTCGAGGAGCTCGCGCCGCAGAACGAAGCCGCGTTCGACCTCACGCCTGCGGAGGAAGTCCTCCCGGAGACGGAGAGCCCGCTGCAGGGGCTGCACATCCTGGTGGCGGAGGACAATGCCATGAACGCCGGGATCGCAAAGGAGCTGCTGGAGATGGAAGGCGCCCGCTGCGAGATCGCCGGCAACGGCATGGCAGCCGTCGCGATGTTCCGCAATTCGAGGCCGGCCTACTATGACATCATTCTCATGGACATCCAGATGCCGGTGATGAACGGATATGCCGCAACGCAGAAGATCCGCTCCCTGGAGAGAGCGGATGCCGCAACGGTCCCGATCCTGGCCATGACGGCCAGCATCCTGTCGGAAGATGTGCGCCGCGCCTTCGACTGCGGCATGAATGCCCATGTGGCCAAGCCGATCGATATCCGCCTCCTCACGAGCACGATCCGGAAGCTGCGCTCGCAGCGGACGGCGTGAGGAGACAGATCACAGGGTTTCCGGAGATCTACTCCACCCGCAGCATGCGGTAGCCGACCCCGACGTGGGTCTGGATATACTGGGGGGCATCCGGGCCGGACTCCAGCTTGCGCCGGAGCGTGGCCATGAAGACGCGCAGCGAGGCGATGTCGTTCTCCCAGCTGGATCCCCACACGCGCTGTGTGATGTAGGTGTGGGTGAGAACTTTTCCGGTATTGGAAGCCATCAGACAGAGCAGCTTGTACTCGATCGGCGTGAGGTGCAGTTCCTCCCCGCCGAGCGTGACACAGCCTGCCGCATAATCGATACGGAGCTGTCCGTTGACATAGACAGACTCCCCGCCGGCTCCTGCAGAGGCAAGGAGCGCGAGCCTGCGCTGCGTGACCCGCAGACGGGCGAGCAGCTCATCCACGGAGAACGGCTTCGTCAGATAATCATCCGCGCCCGCGTCCAGGGCGCGGATTTTGTCTGTATCCTCACTTCTGGCGCTGATCACGATGATCGGCATGTTCGACCACGAGCGGATCCGCCCGATCACTTCCACGCCGTCGATATCCGGCAGTCCCAGATCCAGCAGGACGATGTCCGGATTGTGCGAGGCGGCTTCCTGTACGGCCTCCTCCCCTCCGGCCGCCGTCACGAACGCGTAGTCATTGGCCTTGAGCGTCATGGTGATCAGGCTGCGCACAGGGGCGTCGTCTTCCACCACGAGAATCTTGATCTTATTCATGGAGCTGTACCTCCTCTGCAGGGAGCGTGAAAGAAAAGACGCTCCCGTGCGGCTTGTTGTCAGCCAGCGTGATCCCGCCGCCGTGGGCCTCCACGATCGAACGGCACAGGGACAGGCCGAGTCCGAGGCTGCGCCGGCTGTCGGCGATGCCCGTCCGGCCGGTATAGAACATCTCGAAGATGTAGGGCTTCTCCGCGTCCGGGACGCCGGGGCCGTTGTCCTCCACGGAGATCACGATGCGGCGGCCCTCCGGGGACGGGGGATCCTCCCGCCGCGCGCGGACCAGGATCCGGGAACCGGCGGGGGTGTATTTGACAGCGTTGTCCACCAGGTTGATGATCACCTGCATGATCAGCTTGGCATCCATCCGGGCGATCAGGATCTCCTGCCCGGTATCCGCGGACAGGATGTGCGGGCCGCCCCTGTCGTGGACGTGCTGCAGCGCCTCCTCGATCACCTCGGCGACAGGCTGGGGGGAGGTGCGCAGCTGCATCTGCCCGTCGCTGATCCGGGAGATCGACAGAAGGTTCTCCACGAGGCTGATCAGCCACTGCGCGTCCTCATAGATGTCCGTGTAGACCTGCCGGATCGTCTCCTCGTCGAGGGTCTGCCGGCTCTTGCGGAGATAGTCCGCGTTGCCGGAGATCGAGGTCAGCGGGGTGCGGAGGTCGTGGGAGATCGTGCGGAGCAGATCCGCCCGGAGCTGCTCGTTCCTGGCGCGGATGGCGGCCTCCTCCTTCTCCTTGTGGTTGCGGTCGTTCTCGATCGCGAGCGCGCATTCCCCGAGGATCGAGCGGATCATGCTGTCCTGCGGGAGGTCAGCGGAGGCCCTGCGGCGCTCGATGCCGATCACGCCGCAGACCCGGCTGCGGATCCGGATCGGAAAGAAGAGGAACCCGCACTCGGGGAAACGCTTCGTGGAGAAGCCCGCCGGCTCGCGGTTCTGCAGGACCCACAGGGCTGCCTCCCGCACCTCCGCCCCGGAAACGGGCGCTTCCTCCGGCGCACTGCCGTCGGAGGGGTAATAGACGCCGGGACCCAGGGAGCCGTCCACTTCGGGATAGGCGGCGATCCCGCAGCCGAGGAGCTTCAGGAGCTGGCCGGCCGTGACGCGCAGGATCTCCCGCTCGCCCTCCGCATGCCGCAGGAGCCGGTCCGTCTCGTGGAGGACCTTCGTCCGGTAGGCGGACTGGGCGGAGATCTTGACCTGGTCCTTCAGCTTGGAGGCCAGTGTGCCCGTGATGACCGACGTCGCCAGCATGATCGCGAAGGTGACCGGGTATCCGCTCGCGTACGCGTGGAAAGTGTAGCGAGGTTCCGTGAGAAAATAATTGAACAGCACCACACTGAGCACAGCGCTCAGGACGCTGCACAGATAGCCCCGTGTGAAGAGGGAGACCAGCAGGACGCCGAGCAGGTAGACCGGCACGATGTTGTAGACGGTGAAGCCGAAGTTCAGGAATACGGTGCCCGCGGCGGTCACGAGTGAGAGGATCAGCCCCATGATGAGGAGATCCGAAGGGCCGGAGAGCAGCGGTGCCGGCAGGAGACGGCGATACCCTTCACCGTCTTCTGCCGCCGGATCCGGGATGATGTGCACGTCCAGCTCCGGGACGATCTCCTGGATGCGCTCGCTCAGGAGCGGACCGCTGCGGAATCCGTGCCGCAGGCGGCTGCGTCCGAGGACGATCGTCGTGATCCCGGAGACCCTGGCGAACTCGCCGATCTGCTCGGTGACATCCTCGCCCTCGACGATGGAGATGTCCGCACCCAGTTGTTCCGCGAGGCGGATATGCTCGTGCAGGCGGGCCAGGTCATCTTCGGGAAGACGTGCGGCCTCGGGCGTCCGTACATAAAGCGCCGTAAAGGTGCCCCGGAAGGCCTGTGCCATTCTGGCGGCTGTCCGGATGATCCTTGCGTTGGACGGCGCCGGAGACAGGCAGGCCAGAATGTGCTCTCCGCCCGTCCGCAGGTCCGTCTGTGTGTTTCTTTCTGTCCCCATCTGTTGTTACTCCGTTCAGAGATGAGATCTTCTCTTCCAGTATACGCAATTTCGCCTGTTTTGTCTGCTGCAGCCGGCGGTGGATGCGCCTCTTCCTGCGGGCGCGGGATCTGCCGGGAAGCCTGCCCCCGCTCTTTGTGAGATCCATCATATCCCCGATCTTCACGAGCGCCAGGCATCCGATGACGAACAGCACCGGAAGAAGGATCAGAACGAGCAATGTGCTTTTCATTTCAGGCTCCTTTCGACAGGCCTGTCAGATCTCAGGCCCGGAAACATTTCTGCAGTGCCTTGTATTCCCCGAGCACCAGCAGCGTCATGCTCGCGTGCAGCGCGGTGTCAGGTCGGACGACCATATCCAGCCGGCCGTTCTGTCTGGTCGCCAGGATCTGGATCTCGTATTTCCTCCGGATGTCCAGTTCCTTCACGGTGCGGCCCTCCCAGTTCTCCGGCACGGTCACCTCGAAGATCGAGTACGTGCCGTCCAGCTCGATGTAGTCCAGGATGTGGTCCGAACTGTAGCGGATCGCTGTCCAGATCGCCGCCTGCTTCTCGGGATAGACGACTTCGTCCGCGCCGTTGCGCAGCAGGAACTTCGCTTGGATATCCCGCTCTCCGCGGGAGACGACGTAGCGCGCGCCCAGCTCCTTGAGCAGGGAGGTCGTCTCCAGGGAGCTCTGAAAATCGCCGCTGATGGACACGATGCAGAGATCATAATCCGGAATGCCGAGGGATGCCAGGAAGTCCCTGCGCGTACTGTCCCCGATCTGGGCATTCGTCACGAAGGAGAGGGCATCGTTCACGCGCTCTTCGTCCTTGTCGACGGCCATCACTTCATGGCCGAGCTCCTGCAGTTTTCTGGCAGCGTGCCGGCCGAAACGGCCGAGGCCGATCAGAAGAATCGTTTTCACATCTGTTCCTTTCCCGGCATCAGCCGACAGAAATGGTCTCTACGGGCAGGTGTGAAGACCTGTGATCGCCCGCGGAGATGGCCGCGTAGAACATCGTCAGTCCGCCGACACGGCCGAAGAACATCAGAAACATGAGGACCGCCCTGGAGAAGGCGCCCAGGGTCGGTGTCAGACTCAGGGACAGGCCGACCGTGCCGATCGCCGAAGCGGTCTCGAACAGGCATTCGTCCAGCGGCAGCTGCTCGGCGGTGCTGATGAGCAGCGCCCCTCCTGCGAACAGGAGCAGGTAGATGCCGAACAGGGCGGAGGCGGTCCGGATGGTCTTCCGGTCCACGCGCCTGCCGAACAGCTGCGCGTCCTCCCGGTGGAAGAGGACCGCTGCCATATTCGCCAGCAGGATGACGAAGGTCGTGATCTTCATACCACCCGCCGTGGAGCCGGGGGCTCCGCCGATCAGCATGAGGACGATCAGGACCGCCAGGCTGCCGCTGCGCATGAAGGTCAGGTCCACGGTGTTGAAGCCGGCCGTCCTCGCGGTGACGGACTGGAAGAGCGCTTCGAGCAGGCGTGTGCCCGCGGGCGCATCCCGCAGGTCGGTCAGAAAGAAGAACAGGGCGGGCAGCAGGATGAGAAGCGCGGCTGCCGCCAGGATCACTTTCGTCTGCGTGTGATATCTGTGGATGTGCAGGCCGTTCCTGCGCAGATCCTCCCAGGTCAGGAAGCCGAGGCCGCCTGTGATGATCAGGAGCATCACCGTGCCGCACAGCAGCGGGTCCGCGGCATAGCCGGTCAGGGAGACGAACGGACTCTCCGGCGTCCCGAGAATGTCAAAGCCGGCGTTGCAGAAAGCCGAGACAGCGTGAAAGACCGCCGCCCAGATCCCCCGCAGGCCGTATGCGGGGAGGAAGACCGGAAGCAGGAGCAGTGCGCCCACGCCTTCGATCAGAAGCGTGCCCCGCAGGATCATCCCTGTCAGCGGCACCATGCCGCCGAGCTGCGGCGCGGAGACCGCCTCCTGCATGGTGGTCCTCTGGCGGAGCGAGACTTTCCGCCCGGACATCTGCGCGATGGCGACGGCGAAGGTCACCACGCCCAGGCCCCCGATCTGGATCAGGAGCAGCAGGACGGCCTGCCCGAAGGGCGTCCAGAACGACGCGGTATCCCTGACTACGAGGCCGGTCACACAGACGGCCGACACGGAGGTGAAGAGGGCGTCGCTGAAAGTGACCATGTTTCCACTGCGCACGGAGACGGGGAGCATCAGAAGGAGGGCACCCGCAAGGATCAGGCCTGCGAAGCCGAGCAGGATGAGGCGGAAGGAAGTGAGGCGGATGATCTTCCGCGGCCGCGCGGTCAGTTCCTGCTCCGCCGGCAGTGCGTAGGCGTATCTCTGCATAATTTTCTCCGTAAAAAGGAAAGACTGGTGTTTTCTATGAAGATACTGTACCGTTTTGAAGTTTAAAACGGTGTAAGAATCGGGGCGGGCGGCATTAAGATTTCATGAAGATGGCATAAGCGCATAAGAGGCGGAGCTGCCCTGTGAAAGGGCGAAGCCGGGGCGATACAAGAGTCCCGCCGCCCCGTTATCGCCCTGCAGGCCGGAAATCAAGAAAAGGGGCGTCGCCATGCGACAGCCCCTTTTCTAAAGTGAGCAGAGATATAAAGGTACCGGCTTCCCGTCCTCATGCGCGGTCCTGCGCGATGCTCAGGCGGAACAGGACGAGGCCCAGCAGGAAGAAGAGCGCGATCGGGATGATGCCGAAGCTGATGCGGCCGGTCACCTGGGAGACGAAGCTCATGAGGATCGTGCCGAGGAAGGCCGCACCCTTGCCGCAGATATCCATGAAGCCGAAATATTCGCCCGAGCGCTCCGGCGGGATGATCTTGGTGAAGTGGGAGCGGGAGAGCGCCTGGATGCCGCCCTGGAACATGCCGACGCAGATCGCCAGCACCCAGAACTGCCACGCGTGCGCCAGGAAGAAGGCGAAGCAGGCGATGCAGAAGTAGGCACAGATGCAGACGGTGATCAGCTTCTCCGACGAGACGGAGCGGGACAGCCGACCCATGATCAGCGCGCTCGGGAAGGCGACGAACTGCGTCACGAGCAGCGCCAGGAGCAGATCCGTGCTGTTGAGACCCAGCGCGCTGCCGTAGGCCGTCGACATGTCGATGATGGTGTAGACGCCGTCGATGTAGAAGAAGAAGCTCAGAAGGAAGAGCAGGATCTTCGGCTTGCGGACCATATCCTTCAGCGTCTCGCCGAGCTGGGAGAGGATGCCGGGTTCCGCGGCGATCTCATTGTCGGACAGGAAGTGCATCTGCCGGTAGGAGCGGAGCAGGGGCATGGAGACCACGACCCACCAGACCGCGACCACGGCGAAGGAGATCATCATGGCGGTGGAGGTGGCGAGACCGAACCGGTCCGCGTTCAGGACCAGAAGCAGGCACAGGATGAAGGGGACGCAGCTGCCGATATAGCCCCAGGCATAGCCGTGGGAGGAGACCGTGTCCATCCGGGCTTCCGTGGTGACGTCTGAGAGCATGGAATCATAGAGGACCAGGCTCAGCGAGTAGGCGACGCGCGCGACGACGAAGACCACGAGGAAGAGCAGCCACTGCCTCGCCAGCCCGAGGGCCAGGCATCCCGCCGCGCCGATGAAGATCGTGGCCGCGAAGAGCGGCTTCTTCCTGCCTGCTTTGTCGGAGAAGGCGCCGAGGACGGGACCGGAGAAGGCCACGATCAGGGTGGACACCGAGATCGCGTAGCCCCAGCGCGCGAGATACTCCACGTCCGTCAGGCCGGCGGTCTCCGCCAGCGAGTTGAAATAGAGCGGGATGATCGTGGAGATCAGCAGCGTGAAGGCTGAGTTGGCCACGTCGTAGAGGATCCACTTCTTCTCCAGTGCCGTAAGCTTGTCCTTTGTGTTCATATCTCCCTCCGTTCCGGGCGCTGCGCGCCCGTGTATGCAGCCTTCGGAAAGGCGCCGTTACCAGTGCAGTCTGTCTCCCTCAAAATTATACAGATACCGGTCAGGCCAGGGGACCTTTCCTTCGACACAGTCGGAGAAACCGCTGATCAGCGAGACGGCGAGCGGGATCGCCTCCTCATACAGTTTCATGAGTTCCCGGTCGGACTCCGCACAGCGGAGGTTCGGCTGGTCGGTCACGATATGTCCGTGGAGCGACTCATATTTGCCGGCTCTCTTCATCAGGCCTTCGGTGACGCGCCGTTCCCGCGCGCTCGAAGGGGCGAAAAGGCGGGAGACCAGCACCATGCCCCGGATCGCTTCCCGGATCGTGCCGGGACGCAGACGGTCGTAGTAAGGGGCGATCACTGCGGCGTTCCTGCGCGTGGCCTGCAGGTGCCCTGCGCGGTTCGTGCGGACCGGGTGCAGACCGTCCATGAGCAGGAGCATCCGGTCGAAGGAGCTCTCGATCTCCTCGTGGGTGGCAGCGCCGGAGGCGTGCAGCGTGTTGATATAGCCGTGGCAGGTGCTGTCCAGCGCGAAATGGCAGAGGAATCCGTACAGATACGCGAGATCCGGCGCAGCCCCGCCGTGCGAGAGAAGGGTCTTCGCGGCCCCTGAGAAGAACCGCTTGCCGGAGGCCGCGTGCATCTCACCGCCGAGCGCGCGGACGAAATTCCGCCCGAGCGGGCGGTAGAAGAAGAGGATGTCCGGACCGTGCAGGCCGATGTCATAGAGCTCGCGCTCTGACAGGATGACGCCGCGGATCTGCTCCGGCAGCTGCTCCAGAACCTGCTTCCCGAAACGGTAATGTGCATAAGAATCGGGCATATCGCCCTCCTTTCAGGCGCTCTCCGCCATGATGACGCCGGAAAGAGCGCGGATCCTGTCGAGAAGGGAATCCTCATCGATGCTGCTGTCCGGACGCAGAGAGATGAGGGCGGAGCAGAAGGACTGCTCCTCGCTGACGGTGCCGGTGATCTGCAGCCCGGTGATGGTAATTCCGAGATCCTTGCAGTAGCGCATCATATGGTCGAGCGCCGGCTTTTCATTGTAGTACAGAATGATCCTGAATTCGGGGAAATGCCTGATCCTCTTTCCGATCTTCGAGAAGACGGTCTCCACAAGCAGGATCAGGACCGTTGCGACGATGCCGCCTTCATAGAAGCCGCCCCCGATCGCGAGTCCGGCGACGCCGGATGCCCAGAGGCCGGCTGCTGTCGTGAGACCCTTGACGGACCCTTTGTTCGTGACGAGGATGGTGCCGGCGCCCAGAAAGCCCAGACCGGTGATGACCTGCGCACCCAGCCGCGTCATATCCGCGGGCAGGTGCAGATTCAGATAGAGGTAGTGACCGGTCATGGAGGCAGTTGCCGCACCGATGCAGACCAGTATGTGGGTGCGGAATCCTGCGGGACGGTTCTTGGAGGACCGCTCAAGGCCGATCAGCGCACCGCAGGCGGTGGCAAGGAGCATTCTGAACAGTACCGTCACAAAGTTGATGGAGCGAAACGAGTCAAAGACTGACAGCATACAAACACTCCTTTCAGGAGATCAGTTCCTGGACAGAGCGGACACAGGACAATTCGGCAATGGAGGACAGCATGTCCGAGTGGGATGCGTGTCCGGGAGAGAGTTTCAGCGTGATGACAGCAGAGGGATATGTGTCTCCTTCCTGTCTGGCCTGCTCGATATCAAGGTCAAAGACCTGCGCGTGTTTGGCCACCGCCAGGTCCGTGATCGTGCTCAGATCCTCCAGCTGATGGAACTCCACAAAGATATCTATGTTGTGCAGGCGGCGCTTGTAGGCGCTCTCAAGCGGGGTCATGACATTGAGGACGATCGTGATCAGGACCGCCGCAACGATCACACACTCATAGAATCCTGCACCGCAGGCGATGCCCATGCAGACAGAGGCGAAGATGCCTGTAGCAGTGGTCAGCCCGGAGACCTGCCGGTGCGCGGAGGCGATGATCGTGCCTGCGGCGAGAAAACCGATGCCGCTGACCACGGAGGAGGAGTAGCGGGATCCGTCGAATTTCATTCCGACTTCTTCGACTACAGGCGCCCAGGCTCCGCAGATCATCTCATATTCGTACAGTGCGAGCAGCGTGGAGAGCGCCGCGCCGATCGTGGTCAGCATATAGGTGCGAAGTCCGGCGGGGCGCTTCCTCCTGGCACGTCCGTAACCGATGATGCCGCCGGCAGCCGCTGCAAGGAGCAGGCGCAGGCAGACGGTGAAGAAGGTAAAACCCCGCAGATCTGCAAGGAACAGGCTCATGTGTCTCCTTCCGTCAGGTCTTTCCGGGACATAAGGGCCCCGGGCATTACGGCAGTATACAAAAAACTCTGTGCATCTATTATACGAAGCACAGAGGCATTTTGTCCATGAGAACCATGTATATCCGCATCCGCATCAGGGGATCCGGCTCTCATGGCAGGTCAGGTAGAGGATCTGCCGGTCCTGCGCCAGTTCCCGGATCAGCTGCAGGGCGGCCCCGAGACGCGCATCGTCCAGATTCACGAACGGATCGTCCAGGATGAGAAAAGGCTTCTCCCCGCGGTACATGCTGTCGCAGAGCGCCAGGTGCCGGCAGATCTCCAGGAGATCGCGGCTGCCGGTGCTGAACGACGGGAATTCTCTCGGAAGTCCCTCCGCCTCGGCGGTGATCCCGAGGGACGTGTCGCTGTGGAAGAGCAGCGGATCGCCCGAGAGGCGGTCGTAATAGCTCTCAAAGGCCTCGAGGAAAGGCAGCATATACTGGCGGCTGTAAGAGGAGGCCGCATCCCGGAGGCAGGCCTGCGCCGCCTGAAGAAGGCGCAGACGGTCCGTCATCTCCGCGATCTGCCGCTTCGTCTCCTCCGAAGCCGCGGCGCTCTCCCGGCAGTGCGAGAGCTGCTCTTCGGCAGTTTCCAGCTGCTCCCGGCAGCTGCGCTCTTCCTGCTGCAGCGTCTCCGTCTCCCTCTGCAGGGCGAGAAGCTCCTCGGAGAGTTCGGCCAGGGTGAGCGGCTCATCGCCGGCGAGATGCGACGTCGCCAGGAGTGCCTCCTCCTCATCGGGGGAGGTCCCGGCCTGGGCGGCGCGGGCGTCCTTGCGGACCGCAGCTGCGTGCAGACGGTCCCTCGCGGCGGCTTCGGCGGTGGCTAGATCTTCCAGCTGGGCCTGCAGGGCGGCCGTCTCCGCATCCGCTGCGGCGGGCCCGCGGGAGATCTCTTCGATCCGCCGGCAGACAGCCTGCTGTTCGGCCTCGAGACGGGAGAGTCTCACGCGCAGCGCCTCCGAGCTCCGGACCAGCTCATGCAGGCGGTCCTGCTTCCCGGCCAGCCGGCCGCTGTCCGCGTCCAGAGCCTCCTCGCCGGCAGCCTGCGCTGCCCGGAGATCGTGAAAGTACCATGCAGCCGCGGCGGACAGACCTGCCGCAGCGAGCGACAGGAGCAAGGGCAGGAGTCCGTACTCGCCGGCGAACAGGAAGCCCGCGAGGAGCAGGAAGAGGAAAGCGAGGACACAGAACAGGGACACAGTGCCCGATGCCGCAGCAATACGGTATTGCCACGCATCCGCCTGTTCCCGCCGGCGGCGCAGATCCTCCCTGTCCTCCCGGATCTCCTGCTGGAGGAGGCTCCCGCGGCGGGCGATGCGCAGCTGCCGCGTCTGCGCGTCCCGGATCTGTTCGTCCAGATCCCTGCGCTGCGCCTCCAGTGCCTCTGTTCCGGAGGGAGCACTGACAGCTCTCCTCCGGCTCTCCGCCTCCGAGAGGCGCGCCTCCATGGCCGTCTTCTGGGCCCGGATCCGGGAGAGCTCCTCCTCGGCGAGGGCATATTCGTTCTCGGCCAGCGCGCGCTCCCGCAGGATCCGGGAGGCCTCCATGGACCGGCCCAGATCGGCGCTCCGCTGGTGCAGGGAGGCCTGCTCCTGCGCGGCCGCCTGCAGCTGCCGGCGGAGGTCCTCATGCCGCTGCGCCAGTGCGCGGACGTTCTCCTCCAGCGCCGGGATCCGCACAGCGTCCGCCTGCAGACGTTCCAGCGTCTCGGAGGCCTTCCGGATCGCGCCGCCGCGCCTGTCGGGATCCAGTGCGTCTGCCTCTTTCCGGAGGGCTGCGCAGGCACTGTCACAGCGCCGCAGGTCGGCGTCCTCGCCGCCCAGGTCCGTGATCCGGGCGCGGACATCCGGCGCTGCAGGGGGCAGTGTAGGCAGAGGCGCGGGGTGTCCGGCGCGGGCAGATGTGCTGCCGCCCGCCGGTGCAGGTGCGGAAGGACTGCCCGAGAGCAGCTGGGGCATATAGACACTGCGGGCGAAGGAGGCCGCGTCGATGCCGAACAGCTCCCGGCCCAGCGCCTCCGTGTAATCGCCGCTCGGCAGCCCGGTCTCCGCATCATAGAGGAAGAAGGTGTCCTCCCGGCTCTTTGCGCCGAAAGTCCGGAGGACCCGGTAGGCGCCCCTGTCCGTGCGGAAGACGAGGCTGCCGCCGAAGGGACCGCCCTGCCAGGGCGTATAGAGCTTTCTTGTGTCGGGGCCCTTCTTCCGGCTGTCCCCGAGCCCGTAGAACATGGCGCACAGAAAAGAGGCCAGAGTGCTCTTGCCCCAGCCGTTCGGCTGCACGATCACGTGCAGACCCTCAGAGAAACGCAGATCCAGATCGTGCAGTTTCCCGAAATTTTCGATGTGTGCCGATATGAGATACACAGATTTCCTCCGTTTGTCTGCGGGACCCCGGCGGATCGTCCGCCGGATCACCCGCCGCTTCGCAGCGCCTCCAGGCCGAGACGGATCACGGCGGCCTTCTCCTGCGGGAGCAGGTCAGTGCGCGCCTGTACGGCGCGCACGAAGGCGCCGGTGAAAGACGCGTCATACAGGTAGTCTTCGAAATCCACTGTCAGCGTCGTCTCATCCAGGATCTCCAGGTAGAAGAAGAGCCCCTCGAACTGGTGCTGCAGGTAGGCGGTGCTTTTCTCCCCGTCCGCCGGGAGAGCGCCAGTCAGGCGGATCCGCACGAGATCGTCCGTGGAGATGTCCCCCTCCGAGAGCGCGGTCCGGATCCGCTGCGCGATGGCGTGGCTCGACGCGCAGCCGTCCGCGGAGACGCGGAGGTCGTAGAGCGTCCGGGAGGCGAAGGGCCGGAAGGTGCTGCGCAGTTTCCCGCCCGTCTCCGGGGAGATCTCGTGCACCCAGTATCCCCGGGGACCGCACTCGTCGAACCCGCGCCCTTCCAGGCAGCCGGCGTAAATGCAGGTGCCGCGGGCATCCAGAGCTTCCCGCTGCGGCTTGTGGATGTGGCCGAGGGCCAGCAGGTCGATGTTCCTGCCCCGCAGGGCGCCCAGGGGGATCTCCTCGGGACCGTCCGCCGTGTTCCCCGGCAGGATCTGGCCGTGCAGCATCACGATGTTCACGGCGTCCGGGCGCAGCCGGAGGGAGGCCCAGAGAGACGGAGTACCGCCCGGGGGAGGCGGCGTGATCTCGGCCCCGGTCAGGATGACCGGAACGGGAGAGGATGCGAGGGTATAAGAAGTCCAGCCGCCGTCGAAGAGGAAGAGATTGGGCAGCTCCGTCTCCGCCAGCGCGCTGGTGCGGTCGTGATTGCCCCGGAGGTAGTAGACCTTCAGGGCAGGATGAGAAAGGATCGCGTCCCGCACGACAGCCGCAGCTGTACGGGAGACGTGATCCCTGTCAAAAAGGTCACCGCAGAGGAGGAGCGCGTCCGCGCCCTCCTCGTCGGCTGTATGCAGGAGCCGCTGGAACGTCAGCAGCAATTCATCGCGACGGACCTGTCCGCGGGCGGCCCCCAGGCGGGTATCCGCGCCGGCATCCAGATGCAGATCCGCGCAGTGGAAGATCTTCAATCGAAAACCCCCTTTATTCGATCTCCGCGTGCAGCTGCTGCAGAGACTTGACCTTGGCCTCCGGGTGCGTCTGCAGGTAGTGGATCCCCTTCGCCGTCGCGCGGGCAGCGGCCATCGTCGTGATGTAAGGGACCTTGGCCTTGATCGCCGCCTTGCGCAGGTAGCTGTCGTCGTGACGGCTCTCCTTGCCGGCGGGGCTGTTGACGATCAGGTCGATCTTGCCGTTCGTGATCAGGTCCAGGATGTTGGGACGGCCCTCGTAGATCTTCAGGACCTTCTCCGCCGGGATCCCGTTCTCGCGGATCAGGTCGCAGGTACGGCCGGTCGCGAGGATCCGGAAGCCGCACTCCGCGAAGATGCCGGCGATCTCGGCGATCTCGGGCTTATCCTTCTCGTTGACGCTGATCAGCACGGTGCCGTGGGTGGGCAGGGTGGACTGGGTCGCCTCCTGCGCCTTGAAGAAGGCCTCGCCGTAGTGCGGGGACATGCCGAGCACTTCGCCGGTGGAGCGCATCTCCGGTCCCAGGAGCGGGTCCACTTCCTGGAACATGTTGAACGGGAACACCGCCTCCTTGACGCCGTAGTACGGGATCTTCCGCTGCTTCAGGGCGGGGACGGGCGACGGACGCCCGGTCAGTTCCATGGTGATGATCTCGGTCGCGAGCGGCACCATGCGGATGTCGCAGACCTTGGAGACCAGCGGCACGGTGCGGGACGCTCTCGGGTTCGCCTCGAGGACGAAGACCTTGCCGTTCTCGATCGCGTACTGCATGTTCATCAGCCCGCGCACGCCCATCTCCACGGCGATCTTCTTCGTGTACTCCTTGATCGTCGCGAGGTTCTCCTCGGAGATATGGACGGAGGGCAGGATGCAGGCGGAGTCTCCGGAGTGGATGCCCGCCAGCTCGATGTGCTCCATGACGGCAGGGACGAAGGCGTGCTCGCCGTCGCAGACCGCGTCCGCCTCGCACTCCATCGCGTGGTTCAGGAAACGGTCGATCAGGATCGGACGGTCAGGCGTCACGCCGACAGCGGCGCGCATATAGTCGGCCATGCTCTCGTCGTCGTAGACGACTTCCATGCCGCGGCCGCCCAGGACGAAGGAAGGGCGGACCATGACGGGATAGCCGATGCGGTTCGCGATCCCGATCGCCTCCTCGACGGTCGTCGCCATGCCGGATTCGGGCATGGGGATGTCCAGCTTCTCCATCATCTCGCGGAAGAGGTCGCGGTCCTCCGCCAGATCGATGACCGAAGGGGCGGTCCCGAGGATCCGGACGCCGTTCTTCTCGAGGTCGTCCGCGAGGTTCAGGGGCGTCTGGCCGCCGAACTGGGCGATGACGCCGAGCGGCTTCTCTTTGTGGTAGATGCTCAGGACATCTTCCAGGGTCAGGGGCTCGAAATAGAGCTTATCCGATGTATCGTAGTCGGTGGAGACCGTCTCGGGGTTGCAGTTGACGAT
>DFIR01000020.1:0-1265 GCA_002372815.1 Lachnospiraceae bacterium UBA3692 | reverse complement strand
TTGCAGTTGACGATGATGGTCTCGAAGCCGAGCTTCTTGAGGGCGAGAGAGCAGTGGACGCAGCAGTAGTCGAACTCGATGCCCTGTCCGATGCGGTTGGGGCCGCCGCCGAGGATCATGATCTTCGGGCGGTCGCTGACGGGATCCTTGTCCTCGCCGATGTAGGTCGAGAAATAGTACTCGCTGTTCTCGGTGCCGCTCACGTGGACGCCTTCCCAGCGCTCCGTGAGGCCGATCTCCTCCCTGCGGCCGCGGATCACGTCCTCGGGGATCTCCAGCAGCTGCGAGAGATATTTGTCGGAGAAGCCGTCCTTCTTGGCCTTCGTGAGCATGTCGTCGGGGATCATCGCGCCTTTGCGGGCGAGGATCTCCTCCTCCTCCGCGACGAGCTCCTGCATCTGTTCGATGAACCACTTCTTCACATGGGTGATGGCGTAGATCTCGTCGACCGTCGCGCCCTTGCGAAGCGCCTCATACATGAGGAAATGCCTCTCGCTGGAAGGGGTGATCAGCCTGCGGAGCAGCTCCTCCTTGCTGAGAGTGTCGAAATCCTTCGCGTGACCGAGGCCGAACCGGCCGGTCTCAAGGCTCCGGATCGCCTTCTGGAAGGCCTCCTTGTAGGTCTTGCCGATGCTCATGACTTCGCCGACGGCACGCATCTGGGTGCCCAGCTTGTCCTCGACGCCCTTGAACTTCTCGAAAGCCCAGCGGGCGAACTTGATCACGACGTAGTCGCCGTCCGGCACGTACCGGTCCAGCGTCCCGTACTTGCCGCAGGGGATCTCCTTCAGGGTCAGGCCTGCCGCCAGCATGGCGGAGACCATGGCGATGGGGAAGCCCGTGGCCTTGGAGGCCAGCGCGGACGAGCGGGAGGTGCGGGGGTTGATCTCGATGACGATGATGCGGTCGGAGACCGGATCGTGGGCGAACTGGACGTTCGTGCCGCCGATGACCTTCACGCTGTCGACGATCTTGTAGGCCTGCTCCTGGAGACGCTTCTGCACCTCCTCGGAGATCGTGAGCATGGGGGCCGCACAGAAGGAGTCGCCCGTGTGCACGCCCATCGGGTCGATGTTCTCGATGAAGCAGACGGTGATCATGTTGCCGTCGGCATCACGGACCACCTCCAGTTCCAGTTCCTCCCAGCCGAGGATCGATTCCTCGACGAGGACCTGGCCGACAAGGGAAGCCTGCAGACCGCGCGAACACACCGTCTTCAGTTCTTCCTTATTGTATACAAGGCCGCCGCCGGCGCCGCCCATGGT
>DFIR01000048.1 GCA_002372815.1 Lachnospiraceae bacterium UBA3692 | reverse complement strand
ATCCGCGACATCGATGAGATCGGCAAGTGGGACTTCCCGGTATACTGCACCGGCACGACCCCCGGCGGCCCTTACAAGGAAGGCCCCGGCGAGCTCAACGTCCCGATCTCCTGCGGCGGCATCAGCGTGAACCCCGGTGACATCATCCTTGCGGATCCCGACGGCATCATCTGCATCCCGAGACTGGACGCGCCGACCATCCTGGAAGCAGCCAAGAAGTTCCAGGCGGCGGACGAGGCCAAGCTCGAGAAGACCCGCAACCACCAGATCAACCGCGACTGGGTCGCCAAGACACTGGAAGCCAAGGAATTCGAGATCATCGACGACGTCTACAAATATTGATAAGCCGGATACGTCCCGGTCACATGCAGCACGGCATACCATCACAAATCAAAAAAGGGGGTAAACACCATGGGATGGAAAGTACTGTTACCGCAGGAGATCATGGAAGAGGGCAAACAGCTCCTTCTCGATGCAGGCCACACACTGATTCCTGGACGCGGCTTTGAGCCCGAAGACGTCCTGGCCGATATGAAAGAGTATCAGCCGGATGCCATGATCGTCCGCATCACACCCATCAACCGCGAGATCATCGAGTCCAACCCGAACCTCAAGGTCATCGTCCGCCACGGCGCCGGCTTCGACGCGCTCGACGTCAAGGCCTGCCACGACAACGGCGTGCAGACCCTGTACGCACCGGTCGCCAACAGCACCTCCGTCGCGGAGACCGCGATCCTGCTGATGCTCGAGTGCAGCCGCAACGTGACCGTCCTGCACAAGACCTGGGTCCAGGATTTCTACAAGGCCAAGCTGAAGGTCCGCAAGAACACCCTGAACGGCAAGACCCTCGGCATCATCGGCTGCGGCAACATCGGCAGCCGCGTCGCGAAGCGCATGCTCGCCTTCGAGATGAACGTGATGTGCTACGATCCCTACCTTCCCGCATGGGCATTCCCGGACGGCGTGGAAGTGGTCCGCGATCTCGACCGCATCTTCAAGGAGTCCGATTACGTTTCGCTCCACGCTCCGAACACCTCCGTCACGAAGAACATGGTCAACAAAGAGCGCCTGGCGATGATGAAGCCCACCGCTTTCCTCATCAACACCGCCCGCGGCGGCCTGGTCGTCGAAGAGGACCTCTATGAGGCCTGCAAGAACGGCGTGATCGCCGGCGCCGGCATCGACGCGCTCCGCAAAGAGCCCGTGGATCCCGAGAACCCGCTTCTGACGCTCGACAACGTGATCATGTATCCTCACATCGGCGGCAACACCGTGGAGGCGGCGCACAGAGCTTCCTACCACGCAGCCATGGGCGTCAACGAAGTCTACGAAGGCAAGAATCCCACATGGCCGATCCACGACATCGATTATGAGACCGCCAAGACCTATCACGATGTGAAGAAGCCCAACACGAAGCCTGTCGGCATGTTTGATTTCTAATGACTTTACATGAACTAACAGGGGGAGAAAACAAATGACAGTCAAATCTTTATTCAACGACATGCTCATCATCGCGCTGTTCATGCTGGCCGGCTACTTCGTACGTCAGCTGATCAAGCCTCTGCAGCGCCTGTTCCTGCCGGCTTCCCTGATCGGCGGACTCGTAGCACTGATCCTCGGCCAGCAGTGCCTCGGCCTCATCGAGATCCCGGAGTCCTTCTCCAGCTTCTCCAACGTCCTGATCGCGCCCATCATGGCAGCCCTGCTGTTCGGCGTCACGATCACCAAGGACAAAGTCGTCGGCTACCTCGACTACATCTTCGTGGAGCAGGGCATCTACGGCATGCAGATGGCCCTCGGCGCACTCATCGGCATGATCCTCAGCGGGATCTGGACCGGCCTTCCGCTTGGATGGGGCACCCTGTCCCAGTTCGCCTTCCAGGGCGGCCACGGAAACGCGGCAGCAGCCGGTGAGGCCTATCTCGAGAACGGCATCGAAGGCAACGTCTCCGTCGGCATGGTCCTGGCCACTTTCGGCCTGATCGTCGCCATGACCTTCGGCATGATCATCGTCAACATCGGCGTCCGCAAGGGCTGGGCCACCTTCGTCAAGGATCCCACCAGCCAGCCGGATTCCTACTACGGCGGTCCCCTTCCGGAGGACAAGAGAACGGCTGTCGGCCACCTGACCACCAGCTCCATCGCCATCAACCACCTGGCATTCCAGGGCGCATGGCTCCTGATCGCCGTCCTCGGCGGCAACAAGCTCTTCGGCTTCCTGGGCCAGTTCATCCCGATCGTCAACAGCTTCCCGTCCCTGACCTACAGCATCGTCGGCGGCGCACTGGTCTGGAACATCGCCAAGGCCGTGAAGCTCGACAAGTACATCGACGTCAAGCTCATCCACCACATCAGCGGTTTCCTTCTGGAAGTCGTGGTCCTGACCGCCATGGCGACCCTGGACCTGGAACTCGTCTCCACCTACATCGTCCCGATCCTGATCCTGACCCTGATCCTGGTCGGCATCACGATCCTGATGGCTTTCGGTCTCAGCTACCTGTTCTGCAAGGATCAGTGGTTTGAGAAGGCCCTGATGGCCTACGGCGTCGGCACCGGCAACACCGCTACCGGCCTGGCACTGGTCCGTGCGGTCGATCCCGACAGCCAGTCCACAGCTCCTGATACTCACGGCATCTACTCGGCAGTCTGCTCCTGGAAAGAGATCTTCATCTCCCTGGTTCCGATGTGGACAGTCAGCGGCGCGACCATGATGGTCGTAGGCGTCGGCGGCCTGATGTGCGGTATCTGCGTGGTCCTCGGCCTGGTCCTGTTCGGCATCCCGAACATGAAGGCGAGAAAAGCAGCGAAACAGTGATCCGCGGCGGGCACTTTGAAACAAATGAAAAGGGTTCCTGAACCCCCTTCCGAATAACCACCTTTCAGAACCTCACACCGGACTCCCTGTCCGGTGTGAGGTTCTTTAACAGCTTGGAGACTTTGACGGGAACCAAGTTTTAACTGTTAGAATCCGATGGTCATGCGTGATAACCTTTTAGCATAGTAAGCGGTCGTCACTGTAAACTCTGTTTTCCAAGAAGGGGGAAAATATGGAAGAAATCAGGACAATCCAGATCGGAATGTTCGAGATGATGGCCATCGTCGTTCTGGTGATCTACTTCGGACAGTGGGTAAGGGAGAAACTTCCTGTCCTCAAGAAGTACTGCATCCCCAGTGCGGTCGTCGGCGGCACGATCTTCTCGATCCTCACCTGTATCCTCTACCTCACGGGAATTGTTCAGTTTGAGTGGGAAAACCAGACTGTTATGAACAATTTCTTCTACAACATCTTCTTCGCTGCTTCGGGTATGTCCGCATCCCTGGCGCTGCTGAAGAAGGGCGGCAAGCTGGTCGTGATCTTCTCTGTTCTGGCTGCAGTCCTTGCAGTCCTGCAGAACGCGCTGGCTCTCGGCGTCGGCACGGCCATGGGCATGAACCCTCTGACCGCTCTGATGGCCGGTTCCACACCTCTGACCGGCGGCCACGGCAATGCTGCTTCCTTCGGCCCGATCGCTGCTGAGATGGGCGGCGTCGGCGCTGTCGAAGTCGCTGTCGCGTGCGCGACCTTCGGTCTGATCTCCGGCTGCCTGATCGGCGGACCTATCGGCCGTCAGCTGATCAAGAAGAACCACCTGGATGAGAACTATGTGGAAGAGAAGGAAGAGTCCTTCGGCCAGAAACTCGTGCACGTTTTCAGCGGCGACGAGTGCCAGAAGGCATGGTTCCTGCTGATCATCGCCTGCGGTCTCGGCCAGGTTCTCCTTGAGATCCGCAAAGCGATCCTTCCGAACCTCAATATGCCTATCCACGTCATGTGCATGGCTGCCGGTATCATCATCCGTCTGATCATGGACAAGACCGGCAAGGGTTCCGACGCTTTCTATGAGACTACTGACAACGTCGGCGAAATCTGCCTGGCACTGTTCGTTTCCCTGTCCATCATCACCATGAAGCTGTGGCAGCTCATCGATCTGGCGCTTCCGCTGATCGTCATCCTTCTGCTCCAGCTGGTGCTGATCTACCTGTTCGTGACGTTCATCACCTTCAACCTCTGCGGCAGGAACTACGACGCGGCGATCATCGCTGTCGGTCACACCGGCTTCGGCCTTGGCGCTGTTCCGGTCTCCATGGCGACGATGTCCTCTGTCTGCGAACAGTACTATTATTCTAAACTCGCATACTTTGTGGTGCCGCTGATCGGCGGATTCATTTCGAACATCACGAACGCCATCGCGATCACGACATTCCTGAATATCGCAGCCGGTATGCTCAAGTAAACCGGTTCATAGCAAGCAACCTGCGACCGCTGTAAGCGACCCGCGCCGAGGGAGATGATCCTTCAGCGCGGGTCGCTTTATGCCTGGGTATTGTTTTTTTGCGGGAGCAGACTTTACACGGGCAGCGGTCTGGAGTAAGGTTGCAGATAAGTCTTCCGGGTAAGACACCATTTATTCTGAATTCTGAGAGGTGTTGTGATATGCTGGCAGTCCTTGCATATGCTTTTCGGGCGATCATGCCGATCATCCTGCTCATCCTGGTGGGCGTGCTCGCCAGGCGGACGGGATTTCTGGATCCCGTGACGACCAGGAAACTCAACCGGTTCAACTTCCGGTTCAATTTCATGGCGATGATGTTCGTCAATATCTACGGCGTGGAGTCCATCCGGCAGATGCCGCTGCGGATGGGGCTCTTCTGTATCGCATCGCTGTCTGTGATGGTCCTGCTGAGCATCGTGCTCTCCGGGATCCTGACGAAGGAGCGGTTCCGCAGGGGCGTGCTCATGCAGTCCCTGTTCCGGTCCAACTACGCCGTGATCGGGCTGGCAGTCGTCACTTCGCTTGTCGGCGAGGAGGGGGCGCGCCTGGCTGCTTTCCTGCAGCTGCCGGTGGTCATGCTGTTCAACCTGGCAAGTGTGACGGCGCTGTCTGTGTTCTGCGATTATGAGGCGCAGTATCGCCTGTACGGGGAGGGACCGCTTGCGGAAACAGGCGGCGATGCGGCAGCGGCCGGCATGCAGGCGCAGGCATCCGGCGGCGTGGACTTCAGACAGGTCCTGAAAAGGATCATCACCAATCCGCTGATCCAGGGCCTCCTGCTCGGATTCGCGGCACTGCTCATCCGGGAACTGCTGCCGGCGGGCGCAGACGGAGAGAAGATCTTCAGCCTGCAGCGGGACGTGTCCTGGTTCTATTCCCCGCTCCAGTCCCTGGCGCGGGTGGCGACGCCGCTGGCGCTGATCGTCCTCGGAGCGCAGCTGGAAATGAGCGAGATCCGAGGCTTTAAGAAAGAACTGATCGCCGGTGTGCTGATGCGCCTGGTCCTGGCGCCGGCGCTCGGCTTCAGCATGCTGTTCCTGGCGGTGAAGGCCGGCTGGGTGCAGGTGGGACCGCCGGAGATCGCGGTGCTCCTCTCGATCTACGGATCCCCGCAGGCGGTGTCTTCCATCGTCATGTCCGCCGAGATGGGCGGGGACAGCCATCTCGCAGGGCAGATCGTTGTCTGGAGCAGCATCTTCGGAATGTGGTCGCTGTTCGTCCTGATCTTCATCATGCGTTCGATCGGACTTCTTTAAACAGGAGGTCCGTCTCGGAGACCTGATCCTCTGCAGGGATCTCATGCAGGAACCGGAGCAGGAAAGAGCCGGATGATCGGCGACGGAAATGTCAGCCCGATCAGAGCGAGAATACCGAGGACCAGTGTACCGGTCCTCACTGTAAATGCGCGTCCTCTGCGGAGACGCGCATATTTTCGTGCGCCGAAATTGTAGGAGGCGACGGGCTGGAAGCCCTGCCCGAGTCTGCCCACGAAGAAGGCGTCCACGAGATTGTAGATCATGGTGGTCATCATGCTGAAGATCGTTGTCCCCCCGGGAAAACCGTTATCCGGCGATCATTTCAAGAACTGTGCGGACCAGGAAGATCGTCAGGACGATCAGCATCATGGGGCGGACGATGCCGGCCCCTTTTCTGTCAAAGAAAGAGACACCGATGTAGTTGCCGGCGATGTTGCAGAGTCCGGCGGCCAGTCCGAGAGGGACCAGCGTCTGGCCGGCGGTCAGAAAGACGGCCAGGGAGACGATGTTGGTGGTGAGGTTGATGACCTTGGTCAGGCCGTTGGCGTCCTGCAGGGACATGTGCGCGACACCGGTCAGCAGCAGGATCAGGAAGGTCCCCGTTCCCGGCCCGTAGAAGCCGTCGTAGACGCCGATGCCGAGCGCGACCGCGCAGCTGATGAGCAGGGTCTTCCGGAGACCGTAGGGCTCATGGTCCCCGTCCAGCGCGCGGGTCCGGAGCACGATCACCGCCGTGACCGGCAGAATCACCAGAAGGAGCACCTTGAAGATCTGGTTGCTGATGAGCAGGTTCAGCCTGGCGCCGGCCCAGGAGCCCAGAAGGGCGAACGGGACTGCGAAGACGGCCGTCCGCAGATGGATATAGCCGGATCTGGCGAAGCGGAAGGTGGAGAGGCCTGTTCCCAGGGCGGAGCTGAGCTTGTTGGTGCCGATGGCCTGATGCGGCGGCAGCCCGACGAGCATGTAGGCGGGCAGAGAGATCAGCCCGCCGCCGCCCGCGATCGCGTCCACAAGCCCGGCGGCGAAGACAAGCGGGAAGACAGGCCAGTAAGGAAGCAATAAATGCAGCATGCGTGTTTCTCCTGCTTCTGAAGTGTTTTAAATAACGTATAAAAATAACAGATCTTTGCAATAGTACCCCCTGGAGGAAACCGTGTCAACGCGGGAAGGCGGTGGCGGGCGGTTTGCACTGAAAACAGACGTTTTTTTCTGCACTATGGTATACTGATGGGGAAGAAAGCCCGGAATATCTGAACTCCGGTGGATCGCGTAAAACGGAGAGAAGTATGACTTTAGGTACATTGGAAGTATTTCTGACGGTCGTGGAGGAGATGAGCTTCACGAAGGCGGCGCAGCGCCTGCTCATCACGCAGCAGAGCCTGTCCGGCCATATCCGGCGCCTGGAAGAGGAGTACGGCGTGACGCTCTTTGAGAGACGGCCGCGGCTGCGTCTGACTGCGGAGGGGGAGAATATGGCCTTCTACGCAGGACAGATCCTCCGCCTCCGGAATGACATGGTCAGCGAGTTCGCGGATCTCTCCGCGCAGCGGACGGCGGACCTGAACCTGGGGATCTCCTATATGCGGAGCTCCCTCTTTTCGATGAGCGCCTGGAAGCGGTTCCACGCGGCGCATTCGAACATCCAGGTGCGCCTGACGGAGGCGAACACGAACACGCTCCTCGAGAAGCTGCAGCGCGGGGACATCACCATGATGATCGGTGTGGACATCCGGCCGATCCCCGGCCTCCGGGTGATCCCGCTGATGCGGGAGAGTCTCCTCTGTATGGTGGACAGGGATCTGTATGACAGGACCTGCGGCGGGAACGGGACGGACGTTCCGGGGGAGGCGATCTCCCTGCAGGATCTGGGCAGGATCCCGCTGCTCCTTCCGCCCCGCGGCAACCGCCTGCGGACCGCGATGGAGCGGATGTTCCGGAGCGGTGTGACGAGGCCCAGGGTCCTTCTGGAGAGCGACCGGCAGGACGTTCTCTACCGACTCGTGTGCGAAGGGGAAGGCGCAGGGGTACTCAGCCCGATGGTCCTTTACGATGCCGAGAAGGGAAGGCTGGATGTCCCGGAGAACTGCCGCATCTTCCGGATCGGCGAGGCCGGGGTGAGCACCGTCTCTGCGGCCGTGCTGTCGGACACGCAGCTGCCGCATTACGCCGAGGAGATGATCGGCGTGATCCGGTCCGTCTTCCGGGAATATGAAGAGGCGCTGAAAAGGATGCATCTGATAGGCCGGCCCGAAGAACGACAGCCGGCAGACTGATTTTTTTTGCATGTTCAACTGTTAGAAAGCTTTCAATAATTGTAGTAATATTCTTTCGACAAAAATTCCAACAGCAGACATTTTCATTCTGTCCGGAAAGCAGGTTATATGACACTGAACTCTTTCACCATTTTTCTGACGGTCGTAGAGGAGATGAATTTCACAAGAGCCGCGCACAGGCTCTTTATAACCCAGCAGAGTCTCTCCGGCCACATCCGGCGGCTGGAGGAGGAGTACGGCGTTACCCTGTTTGAGCGCAAGCCCAGCCTGAAACTGACTCCGGAGGGGGAGAACATGGTCTTCTATGCCCGCCAGATCCTGCAGGCGGAGAATGCCATGGTGAGCGGTTTCGCTGATATTTCCCGCAACAACGCGGCTTATATCACCGTCGGCATCTCCTATATGCGGAGCGGGGTCTTCGGCAGCGGGATCTGGAGGAGATTCCACGCGAAGTATCCGCACATAGAGGTGCGGTATCTGGAGAAGAACACGGATCATCTTCTGGAGGCCCTGCAGCAGGGGGACATCAGCATGATGATCGGCATCGACGTGCGCAGGGGGACGGGGCTGAAGGTGATCCCTCTGGTGGATGAGGAGTTCCGCTGTGTCGTGAGCCGCCGCCTCCTGGAGAGTGTCTACGGGGACCGCACGGAGGAGATGATCCGGGAATTCCGGGAGGAGGGATTCCGCCTCGGGAGGATCCGCGAGATCCCGATGCTGTTCCCGCCGCGGGGCAACCGTCTCCGCATCCCGCTGGAGCAGGGATTCCGCCAGGCCGGCATCCTGCCGAAGATCATCTTCGAGAGCGATCTTCCGGAGGTCCTGTTCCGGCTCGCCGTCGAAGGCGACGGGGCGGCGATCGTCAGCACGATGACGATCTACGACCATGTCCGGCGGGGGATCGACCTCCCCGAGGATATCCTGAGTTTCCGCGTTGAGGAGACGGGATCCAACAGGATCACGCTGGCATATCCTTCCGACGTGCCGATCCCGAAGTACGCGGAGGGCATGATCCGGGCCATCCGGGAGGAGTTCGGGGAATACCGGGAGATGATCGAGGACCGGACGATCTGAGTGACAGACACAACAACAGTTTAACTGTCGGATACATAGTAAACTAACTGTTAGAAAGCTTTGAGGTGACATGTTAGCATATTAACAGACAGTATCTTCAGATACATCATTTTTTACAACGGCGGTCGGGACATACGCAGCTTGAATAAGGAGAATTGGACAAATGCAGAAGATTCCGCATATCTGATAAGGCCTTAGATGTAAGTGAGCATGTGTCATCGGACGTCGTCTTTTTGTGCAACTATCACAAAGGAAGCAGGATATCGGGGAGAGATATCCAGGAGGTAAGAATGGGCAAGGTAATGAACCTGCATGACGCTGTCGAAAAGTTTGTCAGGAGCGGAGATACGATCTGCCTTGGCGGCTTCACCACCAACAGAAAGCCCTATGCGGCTGTCTATGAGATCCTTCGCCAGGGGCAGACGGATTTCACTGTATGGGCAGGACCCGCAGGCGGCGACTGGGATATGCTGATCGGTGAGGGCCGCGTGAAGGCTTACATCAACTGCTACACCGCGAACTCTGGTTACACCAATGTTTCCCGCCGCTTCCGCGCAGCGATCGAGGAAGGCAAGCTGGTCTATGAAGACTATTCTCAGGATGTTCTCATGCTGCAGCTGCACGCCGCTTCCCTCGGTCTTCCTTTCCTCCCTGTCCGCCTGATGGCAGGCAGCGGTCTGGTGGATTTCTGGGGCATCAGCAAAGAGCAGCGCAAGACTCTCGACACTGTTGACAATGATAAACTGGTCATCATGGAGAACCCCTTCGAGCCCGGCCAGCAGGTCGTGGCGGTTCCTGTTCCGAAGCTTGACTGCGCGATCATCCACGTGCAGAAGGCCTCTCCGGACGGCACCTGCATCATCGAAGGCGATGAGTTCCATGACGTCGACGTCGCCGTGGCTGCGAAGCGCGTGATCGTGACCTGCGAGGAGCTGGTCAGCGACGAGTGGATCCGCCGCAACCCCGAGGCCAACAAGGTCTTCGGCCAGTGCGTGAACGCGGTCGTGCACGTGCCTTACGGCGCATGGCCGTCCCAGTGCTACAACTACTATGACTGTGACGGCGCCGCTCTCAAGGAGTACGACAAGGCCTCCAAGTATCAGGATGCCGAGGACGCCGAGAAGAAGATCGCCAAGGAAGCCGCCAAGGCTGCCAAGAAGGGCCTCCCTTACACTGCGCCTGAGAATCCCGAGACTTTTAAGGATTATCTGGACAAGTGGGTCTACAGCGTGAAGGACAACGACGAGCTGCTGAACAAGATCGGCGGAGCAAGGCTCGCCAAGCTCCGGGTCGTTCCGGGACTCGGCTACTCTGTGTCCAAGTAAAGCACGGCCTGTAACGACAGTTGCTGATCAGATACCTGAGAGGAGATTTCAAATGGATTACACGAAATATACAAAGCAGGAAATGCAGGCGTATGCCATCGCCAAGAATATCAAAGAGAACCAGATCGTCATCGTCGGCACAGGTCTTCCGCTGATCGGCGCTTCTCTTGCCAAGCGCGCGATCTGCCCCAGCTGCCATCCCATCGTGGAGAGCGGCCTGATGGACTGTGATCCCGTCGAAGTGCCCAGGTCCGTGGGCGATCTCCGTTTCATGGCGCACTGCGCGGTGCAGTGGCCCAACGTCCGTTTCGTCGGTTTCGAGGCCAATGAGTGGCTTCACGACGAGGAGAGACTGGTCGCGTTCATCGGCGGCGCCCAGATCGACCCCTTCGGCAATGTCAACTCCACCAGCATCGGTGACTACCATCACCCGATCACCCGCTTCACGGGCAGCGGCGGCGCGAACGGCATCGCCACATACTGCAACACCATCATCATGATGCAGCACCAGAAGCGCCGCTTCATCGAGAAGGTCGACTACATCACCAGCTGCGGCTGGATGGACGGCCCCGGCGGACGTGAGAGAGCAGGCCTTCCGGGCAACAGAGGCCCGCAGATGGTCGTCACGGATCTCGGCATCATGAAGTTCGATGAAGAGACCAAGAGAATGTACCTGGCTTACTACTATCCTTTCTCGACGCCTGAGATGGTGCTTGAGAACACAGGATTCGATGTGGATGTCTCCAGAGCCCAGCTCATGGAAGGTCCCGGCCCCGAGATCATCAAGATGATCCGCGAGGAGATCGATCCCGGACAGGCTTTCATCAAGGTTCCGAAGAACGCCTGACGCAGCCTGACAACCGCAAGTAAGGAGGAGTATTCATGTCCAACCACGATTATTCCATGCCCAGATACTTCCGCTTCATGCACAAGATCTGGACAGGCGGCATCACCGAGAACGCCGCAAACGCTGAAGAACTGAAGGGGATCGAACAGCAGATCCACGAGCAGGCACAGAAGATGCAGGACGCCGGCACGCCGGACGCCGCCATCCACAAGAAAGGCCAGATGACCGCCATCGAGCGCGTCAACTACCTGGTGGATGAGGGGACCTTCCTGCCTCTGAACAGCATCTACAACCCGCAGGACAACGACCTGGAGAAGATCGGCGTCATCAGCACCGGCATCATCAAGGGCCTCGGCAGAGTGCACGGCAAGTGGGCCGTGATCATCGCTTCCGACAACAAGAAGCTGGCGGGCGCATGGGTCGCCGGCCAGGCGGACAACCTGCTGCGCGGCAGCGACACCGCCAAGCTCCTGGGCATCCCGCTGATCTACCTGCTGAACTGCTCCGGCGTCAAGCTGGATGAGCAGGAGAAGGTCTATCCGAACCGCAGAGGCGGCGGCACACCTTTCTTCCGCAACGCGGAACTGAACCAGCTGGGCATCCCGGTCATCGTCGGCATCTACGGCACGAACCCCGCCGGCGGCGGCTATCACAGCATCAGCCCCACGATCCTGATCGCCCATAAGGACGCCAACATGGCTGTCGGCGGCGCAGGTATCGTCGGCGGTATGGATTCCAACCCGCTGGTCGACATGCAGGGCGCCCTGGATATGATCGATTCCACCAGGAAGCTCCGCGTGGATCCTCCGGGATCCGTCTCGATCCACCACGGCGAGACCGGCTTCTTCCGCGAGGTCTACGACGAGGAGACCGGCGTCATCGACGCGATCAAGAAGTATATGGATTATCTGCCTTCCTACAATCCGGAGTTCTTCCGCGTGGACGAGCCCAAGGAGGCAGGCCTAGAGGGCGAGAAGCTCTATGATCTCGTTCCCAGGAACACCCGTCAGTTCTACGACATGTACAAGGTCATCGCCGCGCTCGTGGACGGTGCCGAGTTCATGGAGTACAAGAAGGACTACGGCCCGGAGATGATCACCGGCCTCGCCAAGGTCGACGGACTGCTCGTCGGCGTCGTCGCGAACCGCCAGGGCCCTCTGTTCATGGAAGGCTTCAAGGATTATCCCGAGTACCGCGGCAAGGGCGCCATGGGTATGGGCGGCAAGCTCTACCGTCAGGGCCTGATCAAGATGAACGAGTTCGTGACCCTCTGCTCCAGAGACAAGATCCCGATGATCTGGGTGCAGGATACGACCGGTATCGACGTGGACAACGAAGCGGAGAAGGCAGAGCTCCTCGGCCTCGGCCAGAGCCTGATCTACTCCATCCAGAACAGCGGCCTGAAGATGCTGGAGATCACGCTCCGCAAGGGCACGGCAGCCGCACACTACGTTCTGGGCGGACCGCAGGGCAATGACAACAACGTTTTCTCCATCGGCACGGCCGCTACGGAGATCAACGTCATGTACGGCAAGACCGCGGCAGGCGCCATGTACAGCCGCCGTCTGGTCAAGGATCAGGATACGGGCAAGGATCTGCAGGGCACCATCGACAAGATGAACAAGCTGATCCAGGAATACGCGGATCACTCCAGTCCCGCGTACTGCGCCAAGGCCGGTATGGTCGACGAGATCGTCGATATGCCGAAGCTCCGCGCATACGTCCAGGCGTTCACAGACGCGGCCTACCAGAATCCGAAGGCCATCTGCCCGCCTCACCAGATGATCCTGCCTCGCATCATCCGTGATTATGATCACAGAAATAAGTGATGCTGTAAGCTTCTGAAAGGGGATTTGGATCCGCGGGTCCTGAAAAAAGGATCCGCGGGTCCGTTGGATTGCAACAGAAAACACGAACGGAGAGAGAGATGCACGATATCTATACACTGGGAATCGACGTCGGTTCCACAGCCTCAAAATGCATCATCCTGAAGAACGGAACGGAGATCGCCGCCAAGTCGCTTGTAGATGTCGGCGCAGGCACCAGCGGACCGCACCGGGCCATCGAGAACGTGCTGGCCAGGGCCGGCATGGAAGAGCACGATATCGACTATACACTCGCGACCGGGTACGGACGCAACTCCCTGATGGGACTGGCGGACAAGCAGATGAGTGAGCTCAGCTGCCACGCCAGAGGCGCTTATTTCCTGTTTCCCCAGGTGCACACGGTCATCGATATCGGCGGGCAGGACGTCAAGGTCATGCGGATCGAGAACGGCGCGATGACCAACTTCCAGATGAATGACAAATGTGCCGCCGGAACGGGCCGTTTCCTGGACGTCATGGCGCGTGTCCTGGAAGTGAAGGTCGATGAGCTCGGGGAGCTCGGCGCACAGTCCACCAAGAGAGTGGAGATCAGCTCGACCTGCACGGTCTTCGCGGAGAGCGAGGTCATCAGCCAGCTCGCGAACGGCTCGGACAGCCGGGACATCATCGCGGGCATCCACCGGTCCGTCGCCCACCGGGTCACCGGACTGGCGCGCAGGATCGGCGTCCAGGACCAGGTCGTCATGACCGGCGGCGTCGCCCAGAACCAGGGCATCGTCGGTGCGCTGCAGGAGGAACTCGGCTGCGAGATCCACACGTCGCCGCTCACCCAGTACAACGGCGCGCTCGGCGCGGCGCTGTTCGCGTATCAGATCGCGAAGAAGAAGGCGGCTAAGCAATCGTGAAACTCGGCGTATCTTCCGCAGCGGATGAATGCGGAGGAGCACCGTTTTTAAAGGAAAGGAGAGGAGATTATGGCAAAAGAAGTGAGCCCCGGCGTAAAGGCGCTGCGGCAGGTGGTCGAGGATGTCTACGCGGAAGCCAGAGAAGCTAAGAAAAGAGGAGAGCCTGTGGGCTGGTCTTCTTCCAAGTTCCCCTGCGAACTTGCGGAAGCGTTCGGTCTGCATGTCGTCTACCCTGAGAACCAGGCAGCCGGTATCGCCGCCAACAGAGACGGCGAGGTGATGTGCCAGGCGGCCGAGGATCTGGCCTATGACAACGACATCTGCGGATATGCCCGTATCAGCCTCGCGTACGCCGCGGGCAAGAGAGCTGCGAAGAAGCTGGATCCCGAGACCCTCGAGGTCATGATCAATCCTGAGACGGAGAAGCCCTACACCGAGCTCGTTGACATCAATGAGATCTGGGCGATGCCGGAGGGAGAGGAGAAGGAGAAGAGGCTGGCTGCCATCAAGCCTTACCGCCAGATGCAGATGCCGATGCCCGATTTCGTTCTCTGCTGCAACAATATCTGCAACTGCATGACCAAATGGTATGAAAATATCGCGCGCATGCACAATATTCCGCTGGTCATGATCGATATCCCTTACAACAACACCGTGGAAGTGGACGACACCTATGTGGCGTATATCCGCGGCCAGTTCGACAAGGCCATCCACCAGCTGGAGGAGATCAGCGGCAAGAAGTTCGACGAGAAGAAGTTCGAGGAGGCCTGCGCCAACGCGAACCGCACCGCCCAGGCATGGCTGAAGGTCTGCGACTATCTGCAGTACAAGCCCGCCCCGATGAGCGGCTTCGATCTGTTCAACCACATGGCGGACGTCGTCACCGCGCGCGGCCGTGTTGCGGCTGCCGAGGCTTTCGAGCTCCTGGCGACCGAGCTGGAAGAGAACGTGAAGACCGGCAAGAGCACCCTTCCTTTCCCGGAGGACTACCGGATCATGTTCGAAGGCATCCCTTGCTGGCCCAAGCTGCCTGCGCTGTTCCGTCCTCTCAAGAAGAACGGCATCAACGTCACGGCGGTCGTGTACGCGCCTGCGTTCGGCTTCGTCTACAACGGACTGGACGAGATGGTCAGAGCGTACTGCAAGGCTCCCAACTCCGTATGTCTGGAGCAGGGCGTTGACTGGAGAGAGGGCATCTGCCGCGACAACAAGGTCGACGGCGTGCTGGTCCACTACAACCGCAGCTGCAAACCCTGGAGCGGATACATGGCTGAGATGCAGCGCCGCTTCACCGCGGACCTTGGAATCCCCTGCGCAGGTTTCGACGGCGACCAGGCCGATCCCAGAAACTTCAACGAAGCGCAGTATGAGACCCGCGTACAGGGCCTGGTGGAAGCCATGGAGGCGGCCCGTCTGGCCAAGGAAGCGTGAGAGAGAGGAGGCAGAGGCAGATGAGTAATTTGGAGAATCTCTTTAATAAATTTGAACAGGCCGCTTCTTCTCCTGCGGGACAGCTGGCGGCTTACAAGGCACAGGGCAAGAAGGCGATCGGCGTTCTTCCCTACTACGCACCGGAAGAGCTCGTCTATGCGGCGGGCATGGTTCCCTTCGGCATGTGGGGATCCAACAAGAAGACCATCAGCAGAGCCAAGGAATACTGCGCGACCTTCTACTGCACGATCGCACAGCTGGCCGTGGAAATGCTGCTGGACGGCACCATGGACGGCCTGAGCGGCGTGATCACCCCTACGATCTGCGATACGCTCCGTCCCATGAGCCAGAACATCCGCGTCTCCATGTCCGACAAGATGCCGGTGATCTTCCTGGCGCATCCGCAGAACCGCTTCGATGAGAACGGCCTGCGCTTCACGATCAGCCAGTACACCAACATCCGGAAGAAACTCGAGGAGATCGCGGGCCACCCGATCACCGATGACGACATCCGCGAGGCGATCAAGGTCTACAATGCCTGCCACGTCGAGCAGCGCCGTTTCGTGAAGCTCGCCGGCGAGCATCCCGAGGCAGTCTCCGCCGTGAAGAGATCCGCAGTCCTGAAGGCGGGCTGGTTCACCCTCAAGGATGAGTACACGAAGATGCTGAAGGAACTGAATGACGAGCTGGAAGCGCTGCCCAAGGTCGAATGGCCCGGCACGAAGGTCGTCGTCTCCGGCATCATCTTCGACAACCCGGCCCTGCTGCAGATCTTCGATGACTACCAGATCGCGATCGTGGCGGACGACGTTGCCCACGAGAGCCGCACTTTCAAGACGGATATCCCGGACGACGCGGATCCGATGATGGCCCTTGCCAGACAGTTCGCGAACCGCGACCACGATGTGCTGCTCTATGATCCGGCTTCCGCGAAGAACCGCCGTGCGGAGTACGTGGCACAGCTCGTGAAGGACAGCGGCGCAGACGGCCTTGTCCTGTTCATGCAGCAGTTCTGCGATCCGGAGGAGATGGAGTATCCGTACCTCAAGAAGGAACTCGATGCGCAGAACATCCCTCACATCAAGCTCGGCATCGATCAGCAGATGCGCGATTTCGGGCAGGCGAGAACCGCCCTGCAGGCGTTCGCGGACGTCCTTGCCATCGGATGAGACACGACCACTCGGAAATGTGAGGTGAAGAGTATGAGCAATTCTTCTGCTGCAAGACAGAGGATCGAGAAGCTCCTCGACGCGAACAGCTTCGTGGAGATCGGCGCGGCCGTGCATGCACGCGCGACGGATTTCAACCCGCATCCGGCGGAAGAATCCTCCGACGGCGTCATCACCGGCTACGGCCTCATCGAAGACAGTCTGGTCTACGTTTACAGCCAGGACGCCTCTGTCCTGGGAGGCAGCATCGGTGAGATGCACGCCCGGAAGATCACAAGAATGTATGATATGGCGATCCGGACCGGCGCCCCGGTGATCGGTCTGATCGACAGTGCCGGTCTGCGTCTGCAGGAAGGCATGGACGCACTTGATGCGGTCGCCCGGATCTATGCGAAGCAGGCGGCAGCATCGGGACAGATCCCGCAGATCAGCGCGGTGTTCGGCAGATGCGGCGGCAGCCTTGCCGTGGCCGCCTCCATGTGTGACTTCACACTGATGGAGAACGGCGCGCACCTGTTCGTGAACGCGCCGAATACCCTTGCGGGCAATCGGGAAGAAGACAACGACACATCCTCCGCTGCCAGCCGCGCTGCGGCCGGCGTGGCGGATTACACCGGCACGGAGGACGAGGTCCTCGGCAAGGTGCGGGAGCTCGTCGGGATCCTGCCCTCCAACTTCGAGGATATCGCCGAGGCGGACTGCGAAGATGATATGAACCGCAGCTGCCCGGGGATCGCCGCGAACGCGGCGGATCCCGCGGCGGTCTTCGCCGAGGCGGCGGACGACGGGAAGTTCGTGGAGATCCGTAAGGACTTCGCGCCGGAGATGGTCACCGGCTTCGTGAGACTCGGCGGGACGACCGCCGGCGTCTTCGGGACGAGGAGCGAGCAGCTCACGGCGAACGGCTGCACGAAAGCGGCGGCGCTCGTGCGCTTCTGCGACGCGTTCGGCCTGCCGGTCGTCTCCCTGACGAACGTGAACGGCTTCGCGGCTTCGATCGGTGAGGAGAATCTGGAAGGGAGCGCCGCGGCGGCCCTCACGATGGCCCTCGCCAGAGCCAGCGTACCGAAGATCAACGTGATCTCAAAGAAAGCAATGGGAAGCGCCTACGCGGTCATGAACGCGAAAGCGACCGGCGCGGACTTTACGTTCGCGTTCCCCGGCGCCGTGATCGGTATCATGGATGCCGCCATGGCAGCCCGCGTGATCGCGCCTGTGAGCGACACCGTGACGTTCGAGTCGACCAGGAAGCGCTACGAGGAGACGCAGTGCAGCCTGGCAGGTGCGGCATCCAGAGGCCTTGTGGACCGGATCGTAGAGCCCTCGGATCTTCGCCGGTATCTCATCGGCGCACTGGAAGTCCTGTACACCAAACGTGTCGATACCCCTGCCGGCAAACATGGAAGCCGCTCATAAGGGGGTGAAACGCGTATGATGGAATTGATGAGGGAAGCGGCCCTGAATACCGTTCTCGGCATGGGAATGACATTCCTGGTGCTGATCCTGCTCTCGGGAATCATCACGCTGTTCGGCAGAGGCATCAGCGCTTTCCAGAACAGGAAGGTTCCTGAGAGAACGGCGCCGGCGGCAGCCGAACCCGTTCCGGAGCCGAAGGCCGTCGTGCCGGAAGCTCCGAAAGCACCGGTGTCCGGAGACGGCGATCTGATGGCTGTGCTCGCCGCAGCGGTCGCTGCTTACGAGAGCGATACCATGTCGCCGGAGATCGCGGCGGTCATCGCGGCAGCGGTCGCTGCCTACGAAGGCCCCGGCAACGGCTTCGTGGTCCGCAAGATCCGCAAATCCAGACGGCATGCCGGCTGACGGCCATGTCTGTAAGAACTGCCCGTAATAGTACCAGATAAGGAGAAAAGAATGAAAACTTATACGATCACCGTGAATGGCGTTGCCTATGACGTGACAGTGGAAGAGACAGGCGCACAGGGCGCGGCTCCCGTGATCCGCAGCGCAGCTCCGGTCGCACCGGCAGCTCCCGCAGCTCCTGCTCCCGCTCCCGCAGCGGCAGCTCCTGCTCCTGCTCCCGCCCCTGCCCCCGCTCCCGCTCCGGCTCCCGCAGCCGGCGGCGCTGGCGCACACAAGCTGGAAGCCGGCGCGGCCGGTAAGGTCTTCAAGATCGAGAAGAAGGCCGGCGACGCCGTCAAGAAGGGCGATGCCGTGATCATCCTCGAGGCCATGAAGATGGAGATCCCGATGGTCTCCCCTGTGGACGGCAAGGTCGCGACGATCGACTGCTCGGTCGGTGACCCTGTGGAAGCCGGTGCTCTTCTGGCAACGATCGACTGATCTCTGTTTCCGTAACAGAGGTCTGCAGAGTACCGGAGGAAGTATATGGATTATATCGTAAATACTCTTCAAAACCTGCTCCAGCAGACAGCCTTCCTGAGCCTGACACCCGGAAACTATCTGATGATTGCCGTGGCCTGCGTATTCCTCTATCTCGCGATCGCGCACGATTTCGAGCCTCTGCTGCTCGTCCCGATCGCGTTCGGTATGCTGCTGGTCAATATCTATCCCGACATCATGGCGGCTCCGACCGAGACGGCTGCAGGCGGCCTGCTGCACTATTTCTTCCAGCTGGATGAGTGGGCGATCCTGCCCTCGCTGATCTTCATGGGCGTCGGCGCGATGACGGACTTCGGTCCGCTGATCGCGAACCCCATGAGCTTCCTGCTCGGCGCTGCCGCGCAGTTCGGCATCTTCGCCGCCTACTTCGGCGCGATCGCGCTGGGCTTCAACGGCAAGGCAGCGGCGGCGATCTCGATCATCGGCGGCGCGGACGGCCCGACATCTATCTTCCTGTGCTCCAAGCTGGGGCAGACAGAACTGCTGGGACCGATCGCAGTGGCGGCGTATTCCTACATGTCGCTGGTGCCGATCATCCAGCCCCCGATCATGAAACTGTTCACGACGGACAAGGAGCGGCGGATCAAGATGGAGCAGCTGCGTCCCGTGTCGAAGCTTGAGAAGATCCTGTTCCCGATCGTCGTCACGATCGTGGTCTGCATGATCCTGCCCACGACAGCGCCGCTGGTCGGCATGCTGATGCTGGGCAACCTGTTCCGCGAATGCGGCGTCGTGAGACAGCTTACAGAGACGGCCTCCAACGCGATGATGTACATCGTCGTCATCCTGCTGGGCACATCCGTCGGCGCGACGACGAGCGCGGAGGCGTTCCTGAACGTCACGACGCTGAAGATCGTGGCCCTGGGCCTGATCGCGTTCGCGTTCGGCACCCTGGCGGGCATCCTGTTCGGCAAGCTCATGTGTGTCGCCACAGGCGGAAAGATCAATCCGCTGATCGGCAGCGCGGGCGTGTCGGCAGTGCCGATGGCAGCGCGTGTATCCCAGAAGGTGGGCGCGGAATATGACCCGACCAACTTCCTGCTGATGCATGCGATGGGCCCGAACGTCGCGGGCGTCATCGGAACGGCTGTCGCAGCGGGCGTGTTTATGGCCGTGTTTGGAATTGTATGATAAAATCAGCACCCGTGGAAATGGCTGGATGGCACGGCGGTAAGTTTACTTACCGCCGGGGCATACAGACATTTCCACGGGCGGACAAGGCGCGAAGCGCCTCTGTTCGACAAAGTCTCGGAATCCTGCGAAGCGGGATTCTGAGACTGGGGTGCTGATTTGAGATTATTTAACTACACCTTTTTTGTTCCAGAAAGGGAAGACTTATGGCAACAAGTGGAAAAAGACCCATCAGGATCACAGAAACGATCCTCCGGGACGCGCATCAGTCGCTGATCGCCACAAGGATGCCGACCGACATCATGCTTCCGATCATCGGAAAGATGGATGAGATCGGCTACGAGGCGGTGGAGTGCTGGGGCGGCGCGACCTTTGATTCCTGTCTCCGGTTCCTCCACGAGGATCCGTGGGAGAGGCTCAGAAAGCTCCGCGCAGGCTTCAAGAAGACGAAGCTGCAGATGCTCCTGCGCGGCCAGAATCTGCTCGGCTACCAGAACTATCCCGATGACGTGGTGGAGTACTTCGTCGAGAAGTCCATCGCGAACGGCATCGACATCATCCGGATCTTTGACTGCCTGAACGATCTCCGCAACCTGGAGACGGCCGTCCGCGCGACCAAGAGAGAGGGCGGACACGCGCAGATCGCGCTGTCCTACACGCTCGGAGACGCGTATACGGAGGAGTACTGGACCGATATCGCCCGCCGCATCGAGGATATGGGCGCCGATTCCATCTGCATCAAGGACATGTCCGGACTGCTTCTTCCTTATGACGCGGAGAAGCTGGTGCGGACCCTGAAGGCAGCGACGCATCTTCCGATCGACCTGCACACACATTACACATCCGGCTGCGGCAGCATGACCTACATGAAGGCTGCGGAAGCGGGTGTGGACATCATCGACACCGCGATCAGCCCGTTCGCGCTGGGCACCTCCCAGCCGGCGACGGAAGTCATGGTCGGCGCATTTGCGGGTACACCCTATGATACGGGGCTCTCGCAGGCGAAGCTCAAGGAGATCGCGGACTACTTCACCCCTTACAGGGAGGAGTGCCTGCAGAACGGTCTCATGAGCACCAAGGTGCTGGGCGTCAACATCCGCACGCTCCTGTACCAGGTGCCGGGCGGCATGCTCTCCAACATGGTGAGCCAGCTCAACGAGCAGGGCGCCGGAGACAGGCTGACGGAAGTGCTCGAGGAAGTGCCGAGGGTCCGCAAGGATCTCGGCGAGCCGCCGCTGGTGACGCCTTCGTCCCAGATCGTCGGCACGCAGGCCGTCATGAACGTTCTCTTCGGAGAGCGCTACAAGGTGGCTTCCGAGCAGACCAAGGACCTCTGCAGAGGCAAGTACGGCCAGACCATCGTTCCCATGAACGAGGAGGTCGTGAAGAAGATCATCGGCGACGAGGAGCGGATCACATGCCGTCCCGCCGACCTGATCGCGCCGCAGCTGAAGAAACTGGAGAACGAGATCGCACCTTGGAAACAGCAGGATGAGGACGTCCTCTCCTATGCGCTGTTCCCGCAGGTCGCCCTGGACTTCTTCAAGTTCCGTCTGGCGCAGCAGGAGGGCGTTGACCTCACGAAGGCGGATCATCCGTCCGCATCCTATCCTGCCTGATCCTATGTTATAATAGTACTGCCATGTGCAGGCTGGAGACCGAAGGGAACAGTGTGCCCGGGTCTCCGCCTGCACTTTTTATGCGCAATTATGGAATGTGACGGAAGAACAGAGAGGAGCGAACATGCCGCAGGAGCAGAATTTATCCCCCGAGGAGTACAACGCAGAACTGCTGAAGAAAGAGCAGGAAGTGCTGGAGAAGAACCTCTTCGCCAAATATAACCACGTCCGCCTGAGCGTCGTGGAGAGAGATCACGTGGAAGTGTACCTGGACATCGTGCCGGAGTCGCTGAACGCGCGCGGGACGGTGCATGGAGGGGCGTATTTTGCCATGGCGGATGCGTGTGCGGGCATCGTCAGCAGAACGGACGGCAGGATGTACGTCACGCAGACGGCGACGGTGCAGTACCTGCGCGCCGCGACGGAGGGCAGGCTGACGGCCGTCGGCACGGTCCTGCACAGAGGGAGGACCAGCTGCCTCGTCGAGATCAGGATCGCCGAGGACAGCGGGAAGCCGGTCTTTATGGGGACGTTCCTGTTCCACTGCATCGGGTAATGGTTGGAGATATGAAGATCGATCTGAAAAAGGATATCAAAATCATCTGTATCATCGTCCTGTGCGCGCTGGGCATGGCGCTCAACATCAAGACCTTCGTGCGGACAGGCGGGCTGTACCCGGGCGGCGCCACAGGCCTGTCGATCCTGCTGCAGCGGATCGCGGAGCGGTTCTGGGGCGTGGAGATTCCGTATTCCGCCGTCAACATTCTGCTGAACGCCTTTCCCGTGTATATCGGATTCCGCTATATCGGGAAGAAATTTACCCTGTACTCCTGCCTGATGATCCTGCTGACGGGCTTCTTCACCGATCTGATCCCGGCGCACGTCATCACGCAGGACATCCTCCTGATCAGCGTTTTCGGAGGGATCATCAACGGCTTCGTGGTCAGCATGTGCCTGTCTTCCGGGGCGACCACCGGCGGGACCGATTTCATCGGGATCTACCTGTCGCAGAAGAACGGGGTGGATTCCTTCTCCTTTGTTCTGGCGATCAATGCGGTCATACTCGGAGCATCCGGCCTCCTGTTCGGCTGGGACAAAGCATTGTACTCCATGATCTTCCAATACGTCTCCACCCAGGTGATGCACGCGCTGTACAGGATGTACCAGCAGGATACGCTCCTGATCGTGACGAAGTATCCGCAGGAAGTCGCGCATGCGATCCACGATGTGAGCAGTCACGGCGCCACGATCCTGCACGGCGAGGGGTCGCACGATCATCAGGAGAAGCAGGTCGTCTATTCCGTGATCGCCAGCTCCCAGAGCCGGCAGGTCCTGGAGGCGGTGCGGCGCGTGGACAGCGAGGCCTTCATCAACCATCTGCGGACGCAGGCGGTGATCGGACACTTCAACCAGCCGGTGAGAGAGTAGAAGTATGAACGAGACCTGTAAGGCATGTATTCTCAGAAAGAATCTGGACAGATATCCAGCCGGAAGCCCGGAGGAAGCGGTGCAGCAGTACCGGGACCGGGTGCGCGCGATCGCGGAGCAGGGAAACCCCGCGTCCACGGGACCGGAAGCGGCGCTGGAGCTGTCACAGCTGCGACGGGAGATGTTCGGGGAGAAGAACCGCGATTTTACGGAGATCAAGCGGCATTACAACGCGCTGATGCTGCGGCTGGAGGAGACGCTGGAGCGGCAGATCCTTGCGGCATCTGATCCGCTGGAGCGGGCGGTGCAGTATGCCATGGCCGGCAATTATATCGACTTCGCGGCCCTCGAGAACGTGGAAGAAGGGAAGCTTCTGGAACTGCTGGAGCAGGCCTCCCGCATCGCGGTCAGCCGGACCTGTCTGGAGTCCCTTCGGAGCCGGATCGCGGCGGCGGAGACGCTGACGTATTTTACCGACAACTGTGGAGAGATCGTGGCGGACAAGCTGCTGATCCGGCAGCTGCAGGCGCTCCGGCCGGGGCTGGAGGTCACGGTCGTATTGCGCGGTGAGTCGGACGGCAATGACGCCACCGTGGAAGACGCGGAACAGGTCGGCCTGACGGAGCTCGGCGCCTGCATGGGCAACGGCACGGTGCTCGACGGCTCGGTGCTGCGGATCATGCCGCGCCAGGTGCGCGAGCATGCGGACGCGGACGTGGTGATCGCCAAGGGGCAGGCGAATTACGAGACGCTGCACGGATGCGCGAGAAATGTCTTCTATATCTTCCTGTGCAAGTGCGAACTCTACATGCAGCGTTTCGACGTGCCGCAGTTCACCGGGGTGCTGACAGAGGAAGACCCGGAGATGCTGCTGCGGGAATTTGCGGATCGCGCGCTGTCGGAGCGGTTCCGCTTCCGCCCGATCCGGAGGGAGGAGGCTGTACAGACGGGAGAGATGGAGAAGATCTGCTTCCCGCCCCGTGAAGCCTGCAGCATGGAGAGCATGGTGCAGCGCGTGGAGCGGATCCCTGAGCAGTTCCTTGTGGCAGAGGACTGGGAGACCGGCCGCCTCGCCGGCTTCATCAACGGACTGGCCTCGGAGGAGACACAGTTCCGGGATGCTTTCTTCACAGATGCATCCTTGCATGATCCCGCCGCGCAGACCGTCTACCTGCTGGGACTGGAAGTCCTGCCCCAGTACCGCGGACTGGGCCTTGCAGAAGAACTCATGCGTCTGTACACCATCTGGGAGCAGGTGAAGGGCCGCACACGCCTGGTCCTGACCTGCCACACACAGCTCGCGGACATGTATCGCCGCTTCGGCTTCCGCGAGATCGGCCCGTCCGCCTCCGCCTGGGGCGGCGAGACCTGGCAGGAGATGGAGATTTCTGTGGGGGGATGATTCCTCACGTAAATATCGTTTGTGTGCAGAACAGAACTTGCCATTTGACTGCCGCCAGGAGTCTCGCAGCGGCAGTCAAATGGCAAGTTTATATTATTATGGGGCGTCTTGCTGTATGACTGCCGTTTGGGACCTCGCAGCGGCAGTCAAATGGCAAGTTTTATATTATTATGGGACGTCTTGCTGTTTGACTGCCGTTTGGGACCTCGCAGCGGCAGTCAAATGGCAAGTCTATATTATTATGGGGCGTTTTGCTGTTTGACTGCCGTTTGAAGCCTGGCAGCGGCAGTCAAACGGCAAGTCTATATTATTATGGGTCATTTTGCTATTTGACTGCCGTTTGAAGCCTCGCAGCGGCAGTCAAATGGCAAGTCTATATTATTATGGGGCGTTTTGCTATTTGACTGCCGTTTGAAGCCTCGCAGCGGCAGTCAAACGGCAAGTCTATTTTATTATGGGTCATTTTGCTGTTTGACTGCCGTCAGGGACCTCGCAGCGGCAGTCAAACGGCAAGTGTATAACTTTATGGGTCATCTTGCAGTTTGACTGCCGTCAGGAGCCTCCTAACGGCAGTCAAATGGCAAGTTTATATCACGCGGACGGTTCCGCACAAATCACAGGATCCCCAGCGACATGAGCAGAAGGATGCCCAGCAGGACCGGGGCGATGTAGCGGACCATGATGTTGACGAGAGGGCGGCGGGCGAAGGACTCGCCGTTCTTTGTGACTTCTTTGGTGATGGTGTCGGTGCCGAGGACCCAGCCGAAGAGGACGCAGGTGCCGATGGCGACGACAGGCATCAGGATGTAGTTGCTGATGTAGTCGAGGATGTCGAGGACCTGGCCGATGCTGCCGTTCGGAAGGGGCAGCTCAAAGTAGAACTTGTTGTAGCCGAGGCAGACGACGATGCCGATCACGAGGGCGAGGATGCCTTCCAGGATCGTCGCGCTGCTGCGCTTCATGTGGAACTCATCGATGAAGCTGGAGACGACGGCCTCCATGACGGACATGGCGCTGGTGATGGCCGCGAAGAGGACCATGGCGAAGAAGAGCGCGCCGATCACGTTGCCGATCGGACCCATTGCGAGGAAGACCTTCGGCAGGGAGACGAACATCAGGGAGGGGCCGGTGGACATGCCTTCCATGCCCATGAAGACGTAGACGGCCGGGATGATCATGACGCCGGCGAGGAATGCCACCAGCGTGTCGAAGATCTCGATGCGGGAGACCGACTGCGCGAGGTTGGCGCCATCCGGCACGTAGGAGCCGTAGGCGATGAGGATGCCCATCGCGACGCTCAGGCTGTAGAAGAGCTGGCCGAGCGCGTCCATGACGACCGTGAAGAACTTGCGCAGGGTGATGCCCTCCAGGCTGGGGACCAGCAGGATGCGCAGGCCGTCCAGGCCGGTCACCACATTGCCGGCTGCATCCGTGCTGCGGACCGTCAGGGAGAAGCAGGCGATGCCGATGACCAGGATCAGCAGGATGGGCATCAGGATCCGGGAGGACCGCTCGATGCCGCCTTCCACGCCCATGAAGATGACGACCGCACAGGCGCCGAGGAAGAGGATCAGGTAGACGATGGGCTCCACAGGACTTGTGATGAAGCCGGTGAAGAATCCGTCCTGCGCCGCCTCCGCCCCGTGTCCGGTGGCGAAGACCACGAAATATTTCAGGACCCAGCCGCCGATCGCGCTGTAATAGGGCATGATCATGAAGGGCACGACGCAGCCGAGGACGCCGAGCCAGCCCCAGCCTTTTCTCAGCTGTTTGTAGGCCGAGAGAGGGCTCTTCTTCGTCATGCGGCCGACACTGGTCTCCGTGATCATCAGAGAGAAGCCGAAGGTCAGCGCCAGGATCAGGTAGATGACCAGGAAGAGTCCGCCGCCGTCGCGCGCAGCGAGATAGGGGAAACGCCAGATATTGCCGAGGCCGACGGCACTGCCTGCCGCCGCCAGCACGAAACCGAGAGACCCTGCGAAGGAGCCCCGCTTCTGATTGTCCATGGGAATGATCGTCCTTTCTGAAAAACGACCGCGCAGGGGAACGTCCCCTGCGCGGCACTTATGAATTTATCTAAACAATGGTTTATGCCGCACAATTCAGCATATTAGCGCATTTTCCGGGTTTCGGCAAGAGTAAAGAACCATCAGAAACCTTCGCAGTCGAGCAGTCAACTATGAAAGATTATTAAACTTGTTTATCTCTGTATCCTGCGTATGCTATACTTCCCATGGGAGAGACGGCAGAAGGAACGGAGAATGAACGGACCTTCTGCCCGTGCTGTATTCCGAGACAGAGACAAGGAGGAAAGATGGCAGACATCATGAACAGAGCGAAGAAGAGCAAGGGCATCGCGATCGGCGGCGCGGCGGCGCTGGTACTGGTCGTGCTTGCCGCGGTATATCTGATCCGGGGGCGAGGCGCGGCGGCCGGCGGGGACGCAGGGGACGCCGCCTATGTGATGTCCGTCGCGGAGCTGACCGGCCAGTTCGCTTCCGACGGTGTCTTCAACCGCTTCGGCGGCGTCGTGGAGCCCCAGGAGACCAAGGCCTTCCAGAAGCGCGACGACGCGGAGATCGACGAGATCTTCGTGAGCACCGGGGATGCGGTCGCGAAGGGGACGCCTCTTTTCTCCTACAGCATAGATAAATATGAGGAGGATCTGGCCAAGGCGGAGATCGACCTGGAGAGACTGCAGAACGACCTGACCAGCATCGCCAACACGATCGCGCAGCTGGAGAAGGACAGCCGCTCGGCCTCCGCCTCCGAGAGAGCCAACTACACCGTGCAGATCCAGGAGCAGCAGATCAACTACCGGCAGCAGGAGTACGACATCCAGAGCAAGGAGCTGGAGATCGAGAAGCTGAAGGACAACATCGCGCACGCGACCGTCACCTCCGATATGGAAGGCATCGTGAAGAGCATCAACAAGGACGGCGCACAGCAGTCCTACGGTTACGGCGGCGGCAGCGAGGCGAGCGGGTTCATCGTGATCATGAAGACCGGGGACTACCGGGTGAAGGGATCCGTGAACGAGCAGAACATCTATGACGTCTCGGAGGGGCTGCCGGTCATCGTGCACAGCCGTCTGGACGAGACGGTGACCTGGAAGGGCACCATCACCTCCGTCGACAGAGAGAACACCAATCAGTCCGAGAACATGTACGGCGAGGGCCCCGCTTCCACCTCCTATCCCTTCTACGTGGAGCTGGAATCCAGCGAAGGGCTGCTCATGGGCCAGCACGTCTACCTGGAGATCGACCACGGCCAGGGCGCCGGGGACCGGCAGGGACTGTGGCTGGATGAGTACATGATCGATGTCACGGATCCGGAGGCACCCTTCGTCTGGGCGGACAACGGCAAGGGACGTCTGGAGAAGCGCAGGGTCGAACTGGGCGAATACAATGAGGAAATGATGCAGTACCAGGTCCTGGACGGGCTGAAGGCGGAGGACCGCATTGCCTTTCCGGATGCGTCCCTGCATGAGGGGATGACCTGCGTCACGGAGATGCCCATGGAGCCGGAAGGGGACATGGAAATGGAAACGGGCATGGAACCGGAGATGGGCATGGAACCTGAGATGGGTATGGAACCTGAGATGGGCACGGAGCCGGAGATGGGCACGGAGCCGGAGATGGGCACGGAACCCGAGATGGAGACGGAACCGGAAGGAGACGCGGGAAACTGATATGATCATAGAACTGCGGGATATCTGCAAGAACTATCAGCAGGGGACGCTGGAGGTCCCGGTGCTGAAGAATATCAATTTTACCATGGAAGAAGGGGAGTACACCGCCATCATGGGCCCTTCGGGCTCCGGCAAGTCCACGCTCATGAACCTGATCGGCTGCCTGGACCAGCCCACCAGCGGGACTTATCTGCTGGACGGGCAGGATATCTCCAGCCTGTCGGACAACGCGATGTCGGACCTGCGGCTGGAGAAGATCGGATTCGTCTTTCAGACCTTCCAGCTCCTGCCCTACATGTCGGCGGCGGACAACGTGGCGCTGCCCCTGTCCTACGCGAAGGTCCCCAGGAGAGAGAGAAAACAGCGCGCTGTCGAGATGCTGGACCGCGTGGGCCTCTCGGACCGCGTGGACTTCCTGCCCACGCAGCTCTCCGGCGGACAGAAGCAGCGGGTGGCGATCGCCCGGGCGATGATCAACCATCCCCGGATCCTTCTCGCGGATGAACCCACCGGCGCGCTGGATTCGGCCTCCGGCAGGCAGGTCATGGACCTGTTCCGGAAGCTGAACGAGGAGGGCGTGACGATCCTCATGATCACGCACGACGCCGGCATCGCGTCCTGCGCGGACCGGATCGTGGAGATCCGGGACGGCCTGCTGAGCCAGGAGGTACATGTATGAAGAAGAAAAGATGGCTTGCCATCCTGCTGGCGGTCCTGGCTGCGGCGGGGCTGTTCTACGGGGCGGGCAGCGTTTTTGCTGCGGGGCGGCGCAAGACGGTCGTCGTGATCCCGGCTGCGGATATCAACTACAGCTATGGCGACTACGAGAACAGCATGGAAGGCATGGTGACCACGGGGGCCTCCCAGGACGTCTACCTGCTGGATACGCAGACGGTGGCCGAGGTCCTGGTGGAGAGCGGGCAGAAGGTCCGGGAAGGGGACGTCCTGCTCAAATATGACGCCACCCAGACCGCCATCAATCTGGACAAAGAGATCCTGAACAGGGACAAGCTGGACCTGCAGCTGGAAGTGGCGCAGAAGAATCTCGAGACGCTGATGAAGATCCGGCCGGGGTCGGACGGCGGGGACATCCCCTTCATCCCGTTCCCGGAGCCGGTGATCCCGGAGGAGCCGGAGCTGCCCGAGGTGGATGCGGCGGAGAAACTGGACGACGATGCGGAGGCTTACAACCAGGCGAAGGACTCGAAGGAGGACCCGCTGGGCACGGAAGCCAACCCCTACCGGTATCTCTGCAAGGAGGAGACGGTGATCACCGGCGCCTTCCTCAACAAGCTGCGGCAGAAAGCGCTGGACAGGAGCGGGGCATCGGAGGATCCGGAGAAGGTGCAGCCGATGTATTTTGTCCTGGAGGTGCGGGAAGGCAACAAGTCCTCCGGCAGGCTGCAGAAGGGCTGGATCATGGACGCCGCCACACTGGAGAAGGCGCCGGACAACTGGCAGGGCAGCGTCAACCTGCGCGGCGACGTCCCGAAGAGCGGGAGCGACGCCGAGGCGGTGAGCCGGCTGGATGCGGGCGCGGAGCCTTATAACCTTTCTGAGGACTCCGAGGAGGACCCGCTCGGCAGCGACACGAACCCCTACCGCTATCTGTGTACTGCGGATGCGGTCATCACGAGCGCTTTCCTGCGGGAGGCGGCGGAGAAGACCGGTCCGGACGGAACGCCCGCCTACTATGTGCTGGAGGTCCGGGAGGGCGACCGCGCCGACGGCGAGCTGCGCCTGTCCTGGAAGCGGCAGGGCGCTCCGGAAGGAGAATATAAGGAAGACGGAGAGTATAAACTGGCGCTGACGCTGGCGGAGGTCGAGAAGGAGGAGCCCGGCACGGATCCGGAGGAGCCTGCGGACCCGGAAGATCCTGAGAATCCCGGGGAGGGCGGCCAGGGCGGTCAGCCCGGTCAAGGCGGCCAGGAAGGCGGAGATCCCGGAACTGGCCCCGGGACAGACACCCCCGGCGGAGATCCAGGCAGCCAGGAGCCCGGGCAGGGCGGCGGCCAGGAAGGTTCCGGCACGGAGCAGCCCGCACAGGAAGGCGGCAGCGAGCCGGCTGCACCTGCCGGCGGGACGGAACCTGCACCGGCGCCTGCAACGGAGGAGCCCGGGACGGAAGTTATCGGCACGGCCATGCGAGGCGCCTCTGCGAAGAGCACGACGCTGGTCATGGATGTCACCGGCAGCCAGCGCATCCTGTTCAGGCTTGCGGACGGTGACACGACCGGGCTGATCTCCCCGGATGCTTTCTATACAAAGGAAGATCTGGAGCAGGCCAGGCAGGACGCGCGCAGGAGCATCCAGAGCCTGCAGCTGGACCTGCGGGAGGCTGACATCAACATCCAGGCGGCGCGGAGAGCGCTGGAGGAGGGCGACGTCAAGGCGGTCATGGACGGCACGATCACGACGGTGTCCGACCCGGAGAACCCGCCCACCGACGGCTCCCCGTTCCTGACACTGCTGTCCGAAAAAGGGCAGTATATCGAATCCGGCCTGAATGAGCTGTACCTGGGAACGGTGGCGGCGGGAGACCCGGTCTACCTGACCAGCTATATGGACGGGAGCATGATGGAGGGCACGATTCAGTCGATCTCCCCGTATCCGGATACTTCCGGGCGGTTCGGCTGGGGGAGCACTTCCGCGTACTACCCTATGATCATCAATGTGACGGATACGGATGTGAAGCTCCGGGAAGGGGATTATCTCGAAGTCAGGGTCGACAGCAGTGCAGGAAGCGCGGCGGCGGCCGACGGACGCGGGAAATTCTACCTGTGGAAAGCGTTCATCCGCGACGAAAACGGGCAGAAATACATCTACAAGGACGACGGCGGCAGGCTGGTCCGGCAGGACATCCGGGTCGGCGGGCTGTCCGGGGAATCCTACGAGATCCTGTCGGGGGTCACGCCGGAGGACTACGTTGCTTTTCCCTATGGGAATGCGGTCCGGGAGGGCGCCAAGACCCGGCAGGGGACGCTGGATGAGCTGTATCAATAAGAAAGGAGGGCATCGTGGGCGAAAATTTCAGATTTTCCATCCAGGGGATCTGGGCGCATAAGATGCGCTCCTTCCTGACCATGCTGGGCGTCATCATCGGCATCGCGTCCATCATCGCCATCGTCTCCACGATCCAGGGGACCAACCGGCAGATCATGGACAATCTGGTCGGCGCGGGCAACAACTGCGTGACGATCTCCCTGTTCCAGGGCGACGGCGCCTACTATATGGAGGGCGGTCTGCCGCAGGGGGTCTATCCGGTCACGGAGGACGTCCGGGAGCAGATCCGGAACATCGAGAACGTGGAGGCTGTGTCCTTCTACAATTCCCGCCAGTGGGTGGACGGGCTGCGCAGGGGGACGCGCGTGCTGCAGAGCGGCAAGGCGCTGGGTGTCGACGGGCAGTATCTCACGGCGAACGGCTACATCATCTATCGCGGCAGAGGCTTTGTGGAGACGGATTACCGGAAATTCCGCAAGGTGGTCCTTTTGGATGAGATGGCTGCGACGGCACTTTTTCCCGGGGAGGATCCGATCGGGAGGACCATGGAGATCCGCGGGGAGCCTTTCACCGTGGTGGGGCTGTTCCGCAAGTCGGAGGCCTTCCAGCCGGTCATCGAGTCGATCCAGGACTACTACACCTACAACCAGTCGGAGAACGGCACGGTCCTGATGCCGGACGCCTGCTGGCCCATCGTCTTCCAGTACGACGAGCCGCAGAACTGCGTGGTCAGGACATCCGCCACGGAGGATATGAGCAGGGCGGGCACGGAGGCGGCTGCGGTCATGAACACGCTGGTCCGCTCGGAAGGCGACGAGAATTCCGTGAGCTACAAGGCGGAGGACATCCTGGAGACCGCGCGCAAGCAGCAGGAGCTCAACGCCAGCACCAACAACCTGCTCCTCTGGGTCGCCAGCATCGCGCTGCTGGTCGGCGGCATCGGCGTCATGAACATCATGCTCGTGTCCGTCACGGAGCGGACCAGTGAGATCGGCCTGAAGAAGGCCCTCGGCGCCCGCAAGAGCAGTATCCTGCTCCAGTTCCTGACCGAGTCCGCGGTCCTGACCAGCATCGGCGGGATCCTGGGCATCGTGGCGGGCATCATCCTGTCACAGGTGATCTCCCACATGAGCGGCGCGCCGGTCTTCATCAGCATTCCGACCATCATTCTCGGCGTCGCTTTCTCCATGCTGATCGGCATCATCTTCGGGCTCCTGCCGTCCATGCAGGCGGCCAACCTCAATCCGATCGACGCGCTGCGGAGGGAATAAGGAGGTGCATCCCATGTTGAGTGAAGAGATGCTTCGGACCACCGTCGGATGGCCTGCGGGAACGCGTGTCATTCCGGACATTGAAGAGCTGGAACAGGACAGGTTCCGCATCGAGCACGACTCGATCGGGGACAAGAAAGTCCCCGCAGACGCCTATTACGGTGTGCAGACGCTCCGCGCGGCAGAGAATTTCAGGATCACCGGGCTGAACATGCACCCGGAGATGATCAACAGTCTCGTCCAGATCAAAAAAGCGGCAGCGATCACAAACGCCAGGACCGGCATGCTGGATTCGAAGAGGTGTGAAGCGATCGTGAAGGCCTGCGATGAGATCCTGGCCGGCAGCTTCCGCATGCATTTCGTAGTGGACCCGATCCAGGGCGGCGCCGGGACGTCTCTCAATATGAACGCCAACGAAGTGATCGCCAACCGCGCGATCGAGATCCTGGGCGGGCAGAAGGGCGATTACACCATCGTGCACCCGAACGATCATGTAAATCTGAGCCAGTCCACGAATGACGTGATCCCGACAGCCGGAAAAATGACCACCGTGCGCCTGCTCCTCCATCTGCGCCTGCAGCTGCAGTGCCTGCAGCTTGCGCTGTCGAAGAAGGCGGAGGAGTTCGATCATGTGATCAAGATGGGCCGCACCCAGATGCAGGACGCAGTCCCGATCCGGCTGGGGCAGGAATTCAGGGCCTATGCGGACGCGGTCACCAGAAGTATCGGCAGGATCGAGAAGGCGGCTGACGAGATGCGCCCCATCAACATGGGCGGCACAGCCATCGGCACAGGCGTCAATGCGGATCCTGCCTATCTCCGCATGATCGTGCCGGTGCTGAACGAGGTCTCCGGCATGGAGATGGTGCAGGCGACTGATCTGATCGACTCCACACAGAATCTGGACCCCTTCGTGGCGGTTTCCGGAGCGGTGAAGAGCTGCGCGGTCACCCTCTCAAAGATCGCGAACGACCTGCGGCTCATGTCCTCCGGCCCCAGGGCGGGCTTCGGGGAGATCAACCTGCCGGCGATGCAGAACGGCTCTTCGATCATGCCCGGAAAGGTCAATCCCGTGATTCCGGAGGTCGTGAACCAGGTGTCCTTCAACGTGATCGGCAACGACCTCACGATCACGCTGGCGGCGGAGGCCGGCCAGCTGGAACTGAATGCCTTCGAGCCGATCATCTTCTATAACCTGTTTCAATCCATCGACACACTGGGATTTGCGACAGAGACATTCGTCGACAACTGTATCACCGGCATCACGGCCAATGAGGAGAGATGCCGCGAACTGGTCGAGAACAGCGTGGGCACTGTGACAGTGCTTGCGCCGGTCATCGGCTACCAGAAGGCGGCGGACATCGCCAAAAAGGCGCTGCAGCAGAACCGGTCCGTGCGCGAGGTCCTGCTGGAGGAACATGTTATGGAACCGGAAGAACTGTCCCGCGTCCTGGATCCGGTCAGAATGACGGAGCCGTTCGGGAGCTGAAGGGAAGGGGAAGATTCCCTGGGAGAATGATTCGTTAATTCAGGCAAAAAAACGCTGTAAACATTTCTGTTTACAGCGTTTTTTTGAATATCGAGGCGACGGGATTCGAACCCA
>DFIR01000075.1 GCA_002372815.1 Lachnospiraceae bacterium UBA3692 | reverse complement strand
CAGGAGGCGATTGCGGCGGCGCTGCAGTTGTATGATAAAGTGATGAAAGGTGACTGGGGCGGCATCGAGCCCGGAAAGAGCCTGTCCGATGGCTTCCGCGACGCGGACCCGGAGGCGATCCTCTCGTGGGAGCGCAGGATGCGGGAGCTTGTTGTGATGGAGGAGATGCGGCGCCACTACCTTGCCGGGAAGACTCTCAGCGGACCGGAGGGTGAGCAGGAGACCGAGAAGGCGTTCGCCGTCCTCTCGGAGGCGATCCTGCGGGAGACGCTGGAAGGCCTGAAGGAGAACCGGGAGGCAAGGATCAGCGCAGATGAGACGGAAGTATCACTTCCGCTCCGCGTCAACTTTGGCGGCGGCTGGTCGGACACGCCTCCTTACTGTAATGAGAACGGCGGAACGGTCCTGAATGCTGCGATCCTTCTGAACGGAGAGCGGCCCGTGCGCGTCCGCATACAGAAGCTGGAAGAGAAGAAGATCGTGCTCGCGAGCCGCGACATGGACGTGTGCGGCGAGTTTACGGAGATCGCGCCGCTTCAGTCGGTGGGAGATCCGTATGATCCATACGTCCTCCAGAAGGCTGCGCTGCTCGCGTGCGGCGTGATTCCTTCCTCAGGCGGCGACTTAGGCGAGGCCCTTGAGAGGCTCGGCGGCGGGTTCCGAATGGACACCGAAGTTACGGGCGTGCCGAAGGGCAGCGGCCTCGGGACGAGCAGCATTCTTGCGGCGGCCTGCGTCAAGGCACTCTTCCTTTTCTTTGGAATTCAGTTTTCTGAGGATGATCTCTACGGAACAGTTCTGTGTGTGGAGCAGCTCATGTCGACGGGCGGCGGCTGGCAGGACCAGGTCGGCGGCGTGACGGACGGAATCAAGTACACCGTCTCTCAGCCGGGACTGAAGCAGGTCCTGTCGGTGGAGCATATGCGCCCTGACGATTCCGTGATGGCGGAACTGAACGAGAGATTCTGCCTGATCAACACGGGCCAGCGCCGGCTCGCACGCAACCTCCTTCGTGACGTCGTCGGCCGCTATATCGGCGGCGAGCCGGACGCGGTGTATGCTCTGGGCAGGATCCGCGAAGTGGCGCAGGAGATGAAGACCGCGCTGGAACAGGGCAGCGTGGACAAATTCGCGCGGCTCCTGTCAGAACACTGGAAGCTCAGCATCATGATCGACGCGGGAAGCACGAACGAACTGATCGACCGGATCTTCGAAGCCGCGGATGATCTCCTCGACGGCCGCATGGTCTGCGGCGCGGGCGGCGGTGGATTCCTCCAGGCCGTCCTCAAGAAGGGCGTGCGCCGCGAGGAACTGCAGAAAAGGCTGGAAGACGTCTTCCCCGGGACGGAGATTCGTGTGTGGGATTGCACGCTGACTTGAGGCGTACGCGGAGAGAATGTAAAGAGGACTTTAAGATATATGAGCCAAAAGATTATTGAAGAAATCGTCCGCGAGGCGGGAAAGATTCTGCTCTCTGCGCATCTGCAACGCGAGGACATTCACAAGAAGACAGGCCCGGCGAACTTCGTAACGGACTATGATCTGCGGATCCAGACGTTTCTGATCGAGAAGCTCTCGGAAGTCTGTCCTTCCGCAGTCTTCTTCGGGGAGGAAGTTACGGAAGGAAACAAGCATGGCGTGGGAGATGGCATCACCTTCTTCATCGATCCGATCGATGGAACAACGAACTTCCTCTTCGATTACAGGAACAGCTGCGTGAGTGTCGGAATGGCGGACCATGGTCTCATGACTGCCGGCTGGGTATTCGATCCCTACGCGGACCGCATGTACAGCGCGGTGCGCGGAGAGGGCGCCTACCTGAACGGCAGCCGGCTCCTTATCGAGGACAGAAGCATCGACGAAGGCATCGTCGCCTTCGGCTGCGCCAGATACAATGACGGCGGCGCCGCGCGCATGGCCGCGATCGTGGAGAAGCTTTTCCTCAGTTCCCTAGCGATCCGCAACGGCGGCTCCGCGGCGATCGACCTCTGCCGCATCGCGGGCGGGAACAACGCAGGCTACATCGAACTCCTGCTCCAGCCCTACGACTATGCAGCCGCTTCCGTGATCATCGAAGAAGCCGGCGGCCTAATCACCCAACCCGACGGTACTCCCGTCACCCTGAATCGCCCCTGCCCCGTCATCGCGGGCACAAAAACGGCATACCAAGAAATCCTAAGGATCTACGCGAAAATAGAGAAAGGAATGGGACAAGAATGCTGAAAGGAATCAATAAGCTCCTGACAGGTGATCTGTTAAAGATTCTGTGTGACATGGGGCATGGAGATGAGCTTGTAATTGCGGACGCGAATTTCCCTGCGGAGACCTGCGCGCAGCGTCTTGTTCGTCTGCCGGGGATCGATGCAGCTACGGTGGCAGAGGCTGTCATGAGTGTGTTCCCGCTGGATACGTATACGGAGGAGCCGGCGATCGTTATGGCACTCACGGAGTCGGATGTGCAGAAGGGAATGCCGCGGCCGGTCATCTGGGATGCTTTCGAGAATGCGGTCGGACCTGTTGCGGAGCTTGAGCGCTTTGCTTTCTATGAGAGGGCGAAGAAAGCTTACTGCGTGATTCAGACCGGTGAGGAGCGGCAATACGGCAATCTCATCCTGGTAAAAGGCGTAGTGCTGTGAGCGCATATCAGGAAAGACATGTTTGACCAAATACCAGGAGAGACATACTCGGACGATGCCGGAAAAGACACGATTGAACAAAGTCCCAGAAAGGAGATGACATGCAGGAACCGATGAAATTTACAATTGTGGGCGCAGGCAGCTCCTACACGCCGGAGCTGATCGAAGAGATGGCAAACCGGCGGGATGCACTGCCGGTGAAGGAACTTGTGCTGTACGACATCGATCCGGAGAGACTCTCCATCATGGGAGGTTTTGCCCGGCGCTACGCGGACCGGCTCGACCTCAGAGCAGAGATCCGGTGCACCACGGACCTGGATGACGCTCTCTATGGCGCCGCTTTCGTCGACACCCAGATTCGGGTCGGCGGAAATGTGCAGAGGGTAAAGGACGAGAAGATCCCCATGAAATACGGCCTGATCGGGCAGGAGACGACCGGTCCCGGGGGAATGATGAAGGCAATGCGCACGATCCCGGTCATGATAGAAGTCGCGCGCGCCATGGAGAAGAATGCGCCGGAAGGGTGGCTCATCAACTACACCAATCCGACGGGACTCGTGACCGAAGCGGTTACAAAGTACACGAAGGCCAGGATCGCCGGTTTCTGTTCCGGCGGGATCTTCCCGAAGATGTGGGCGAAGGAGAGCATGGGGATCGCCTATGACCGCGTCCAGTACGACTACATCGGGCTGAACCACATGAACTTCATCAGCAATATCACGATCGACGGAAGGCCGGTCACGGAGGAGGAGTTTGAGGCGCTGGCGAAGGCCAACCATGACGTCCCTGTGGAGATCCAGAAACTTCTGGGCTGCCTGACGAGCCCTTATCTGCAGTACTACTATCTCACCTCGCGGCGGCTGAAAGAGAATCTCGCGAAGCCGCAGACGAGGGGCGAATACGTGCAGGACCTGGAGAAGGAAGTCTTTGCAGCGTACGCCGATCCCTCGAACGACGAAAAACCAGCCGCACTCGCCAAAAGAGGCGGAGGCGGCTATTCGGAGGTCGCGATGAACTTCGTGAACGCGGTCTACAACAATATCGATACCGAGATGGTGGTGAATGTGCCGAACCGCGGGGCGATCCCTTTTCTGCCGGATACGGCGGTCGTGGAGATCAACTGCATGGTCAACCGCAGGGGGATGGCACCGATCCACAAGGACTACTGCCCGCCGATGGTCTGGGGGCTGATCGCCGCCGTGAAGAACTACGAGCAGCTGGCGGTGGAAGCGGCGGTCGAGGGAAGCGTGAGCAAGCTGAAGCAGGCGCTGATGGCGCACCCTCTGGTGCGGGACTACGACCTCGTCGAGGCGCTGGTGCCGGAACTTCTGGAGGCAAACCGGGAGTATCTGCCGCAGTTTTCGCTGTAAAGAGCAGCCGGCGGAACCGCAAGAAAGGAATGGGCGACAGAAAATGGACTGTATTCTGGGAATCGACCAGGGAGCGTCAGGGACGAGGGCGCTGCTTGCGGATACGGCGGGCAGGATCCTTTCGTGCGGCGCCGCGGGCGGCGGCAACCAGTCGGTGTCGGGCCTTCCGGAGGCGCTGGAGGAGATCCGCAAGGCGGCGGAGCAGGCGATAAGAGCTGCCGGCGAGGACGCGGAACTCAAAGCCGTCGGCGCCGGGATCGCGGGATGTGATTTTCCCTGCGAGTATGAGATGCTGCGAGGGAAACTGGAAGATATTTTTCACACCCCTGCCCGCGTCGTGAATGACTGTATGGCGGCGCTTCGGGCGGAAT